>DATBSH010000158.1:0-5475 GCA_036559885.1 Pyrinomonadaceae bacterium | reverse complement strand
TATATGTGGCGAAGCGAAACAGCCAACGCACTCCTCGGGACCGCCCTCTGTGTAGCAATCGCTTTGGGTCTCAGCTTTTCATTCCGCAATAGTTCCGTAAAACCCATATTGCCAATTCTATTTTTGGTGGTAATCGTAGCTGTAACGATGAGGTTCGGAACTTTTGCTGGTCGGCTGGGCACAGTGTGCTGCACCCTGATTTTCGCAACGCTCTTGTTTCCCCCGTTGAACAGCCTCGCTGTGCAAAGCCTTGATGAAAGAAGGAGCCTGATTTGGATGTTGGTAATCGGTGTTGTCGTGGCCGAATTGTTGCCTCCCCCTCGGGTGGTCAAATAGATGACGCTGCGCCCATAGGTTTTCATCCTGAGCCGTCAATCAAATTCCTGACACGTGATGCAATACCGAACCCATGGAAGTGCTTTCAGGCGCTTCGTATTAATCTCCTGCTCACACTTGGAGACAGTCGCCGAATGTGCCCTCGCTGATGCGTTTCAACGCGGCATCCACTAGAGCCAGCAGCGCTCGGTCACGAGATTTCTGTGCCAGGTCTATTTCTCGCGCTAGCGATGTGTTCGCGCGGTCACCCTCGTCCTTGCCGTAGTCGGTTTGGGCAGCGCGCAAATTCTGCTGAGTTTGCGCTACGCCCGACTGCAGCTCGCGATGGCGAACCTGTAGCTTCCGCTTGAATCGTTCGATTGATTTTTGATCCATGCTTGGCTAGGTATCGCTCAGCTCGGCAACTCGATGCGATCTGGGTGTTTCTTGTCCCGCTCGTGTTCCTCCGCAAGAACCTTTTCAAGCCAATAGGCTTGTTGGTAAGCGACCCACATATCCACGAACTCGGTCTGGTGACCTATCATGAACTCCTCGCCGCAGGCGTCACACCGCACGGTCCCCATTTCCTGGAAACCTGCCGCTTTCTCTTGGCTCTGCCCCTTCTTTATTGCCACTGCCCTCATTTACTGGACTTCTCCAATCGAGCCTTCCGCTCTTTCGCCGCGCGAGTACGCGCCTTCGCGGCGGCCCTAGATGCCCGATGTTTAGGTCTGAGAGCAAGACAAACTCGTACTCCTGTTCACTTCTCATCTCGAAGTGACGGAATAGGTCTCCCACAACACATAGGCGAAGCCAACGATAGAAAGACCAAGAAGAAAAATTGAGCCCGTAAACCACCAATCCAATTGTGGCTGTCGGTTTCGAACCAGAAATGGGCGTCGAAATGTCTTAGGATTGTCTCGCATCATTCCTTTCACACGATGAAGAAGAGCACTTGATATTAGACAGTCTTTAAAGCAGGTGAGGTCAGTCATTTCCACGAACCAATTGCTTATGCAACTTTCGTGTCCTCGTGGTTCACAACTTGATGTGCTGACGTGTTGGATTTCAGCCTGCCGCCGAGAGCACGGAGAGCATGCAGGGCATCATTCAACTCTTCGCTTTCTCCACAATTGCTGTCACCTTCCAAAAATAGTTCCCGTGCACGTGGAATGATGACGCCCTCGGCTTCCGCAACCCGTTGGGCCAACAGTGTTGGGTCCAATTCAAGAAGGGCGGCTCTGTAAAGGTCTCGCCAGTTTGTGTTGGAATCGGAGGAGGGCGGCAGAGGGCTCATACAAAATCCTCTGAACCGACAAATTATCCTTTTTTATTGGAAATGTCTACCACTTTCGTTATAACGGCGCTGCCTAGCGGCGTGATTGGTCCGGCATAATAACAGGTCTGCGTGGCCCTGTCATTGCAAGTCCTAGTGAGATATTTACCCAACCAGTCCGCTCGGGCTTTGACTTGGCTAGCGTTAAAGTTAAGAGTTGGAGACCAAAGGTAGAACGGCGTTTGGCACCTCGGACATTGTACTTCCTGAAGGCGGGTGTACTTCATTCCGCCTACGGCTTCTACTTTCACGTGCGGTGCCGTTGCAATAAAATTCAATGCTTCCATATCCTCAGCGGCCTTCACACGTTAGCAGGCAAAGCCGCCCGCCGGAGCATAGGTGAATCTTCGACGGGCGGCCTTCGTGCCGTTACGAATTGTGGAGACTTGGATTCTTTCGTTGCGGAATGAGATGTCCGCTCCAGGTGGCCTGAGTCACAGTTCACGGAAGGCTTCCTTGTTGAGTATTTGGACTCGTGCCCGAGCCAACTATCGATGTAGTGACCGAGAAAAAGTTATCACTACTGAGCCAGAAATTGAGATTCGGAACCCAGCTACTCTGGCCCAAGCGCTCACGGAACCGAACACGGGTCAAAAGTACGGTAAAAAAAACGTCGCGTTGCTTAATCGACGTACACAGTATCTTCCATTTGCCTGCCGTCGAAAGTCAGGCAGTTCATCCAATTCCATTGCGTTCATGAAGCAGTTGGCCTGAAAGTTGTTTCGGCGCAAACCGAGTCACGGCTTTTCTCTTTGACAGAAAACAGAAGGCCAGCGCGTAACGCTGGCCTATAAGACACAACAAAATACATCCATCACCGTCAGTGTGCCTTTTGCTGGTTCAGTTGCGTCTGTACGACTTGATTCAACGCATCGTTGGTGGTCTTCGCGTCGCACTTCGCTGCGCCTTGTTGCGCCTGTGATGTCAGCACATCGACGGCGACACCGCAGACGTTCGCGGCCACCGCGACAGGTACCTGAACCGTGACGGGAATCTGACTCACATCAACATTGATGTTCTTGGCAATTTCAGTCTTGACATTGGTCAGGTTTACGTTGACAAGACCGCTCTGCTGGGCAAAAGCGGGAGCAGCCGCCAGCAACGCTAACAGGGACACCGCACACCACTTGTTAACAAGTTTCATTGTGACACCTCGATTCAAGGATTTTGGTATCTGATGGCCACCTTCGAGTCCAAGATGCCTGCAGAACAGGCGAATCGCGGAACCACTTGGGATTCTGGTATTTATGAGCAGGTCGATTTCAGTCCGATTCCGAACGTACGCATATTACCTTTGCGGATTACGAGAGTGATGTACTAGTCGTCGCTTGCGCCGAGTACATTGGCTTCATGGAAATGAGACATGAAGAGACTCCGCTGGAATGGTGGTTTGTAGGGTCGCTCTTTGTCTTAGCCATTCCGGTCCTTACGGTTGCGTACATCCTCTGGGATGCCTATCGCGTGACCACCAGATGAAGCAGGATAGCCGAAATCTCGACGGTGCATCATGATTGGCGAGCGACACTAAAATCGCTCGAAATTGTTTTGCCGTGGGGTCAGGATAGGTCGGCATGAGTTCGTCGATTCTTGGCGTCAGAAACGCATCGCAGGGCGGGTTGAAATAGAAAGAAATTAGCAGGGAGCTACTGTTCGGACGGCACTAAGCGGCTTTACGACGGGTGCGCGGTTTGATGCGGCCCTGTTCTTTCTCAGGCGTCTCGCTCACGGCTTCGTTGGCACGCTTCAAGACGGCATCCGCCAGCGTCAACCACCGGGCGCTGTCATTCGAATTAACGAGCACGCTACGAGTCCCCCGTTCATTGGCGGGTTGCGTTGCATGCGGAGCCTTTTCGGAGTTCGGGTTCTTGGGCACGCCGCAAAGATGCCACAACAAAGGTACATATTGCGATACGGACAATACCGTATTAGGCACTAGGTACGAACGCGGTTCAATCAAACTCTACTGCTTCACCTTACTCTGCCCTCGCACCTGCTGAACGGTGCGCCGGATGCGCTTCTTGATAGCGGCCTGCTCCTTGCGTGCGAGGGTTTCCATCTCGGCCACATCCTCTTCCGTGGGGACGTGACGGAGGGCGATGTCAGCAAGCGCGAGCCAGCGGGCGGTGTCGTCGGGATTGGGTCTAGTGACGCTGTGAGGGCGTTCATCAGGCGGATGGATTGGGCGTGGAGGCTGCTCGGCTGGGGGAATCTTCTGCATGATCCTGTTTAAGATGCCACAAAGAAAGTAACCGTTCTATACGGAACATCTGGTATTACCCTGTGCCCTGTGGAAATTCTTGTGGAATTTGTGTAAGCAGAGTCCTATTCATCCTGTCTTTCCGAACACATTATCAATCTTTCGCATAATCCTATCGGCCCACTGCACGGCAGCGGCGACCATCGCTTCAGTTTTCGGACTGCTGCGCTCAAACAAATCTTCGCTAGTCTTCAGGTGACTGGGCACCAGAACCCCGGCGACAATTGCCAGCACGCGCTTGCGTCCCTCGTCCACGTCGAGAAAATCCTACGCCTTCGCCTTTCCTTCGTCTAGCCCATTGTTACCATGAAAGCAGATCAGATGCCCTTTTCATTCCAGCCCATGCCGCTTTCGCGTCGCACGCGTCCCTTCGATCATCCAGAGTGGCTGTTTGAGTTGAAATATGACGGTTTCCGGAGATTGGCGGCGCGATTCGCTGGTGGAGCGCAAGGCTGCGCTTAGGCAGATGATCCACCGGCTACCCGCAGATTCGCGTCTAAGATTTGCGGACCACGTGGAGAGTTCCGGCGTTGCATTGTTCGAACGCGTCTGTGGCAGATCAAAGAAGAGTCGAGACTGATGCCGAAACCAAAATCCTAATAAAACGAAACCCGGTGACTACGGGGGCGGTTTCGGGTGGTGATAGGGACTACTTGCAGTCCAAAAATCTATGGGTGGTTCGTGGGATCGACTGGTTTGTGTGCCGATTCGCTTTCTCTGTCAGGCTAATTTGTTTAGAACGCTGAATGTGGTTTGGATGTGAGCTCGTACTTCCTGTTGCTCAGCTTGCAAGATCACTTGTAGCTCTGAGATCAGCACCGAGAGCTTATCGTCGTCTATTTCGTGGGCAATCTGTTGGGAGAGTTGCTCAAGGGTCTTTATACGTTTGGAGTCGCGGGTCATTGATCTAACACCCCCGGTTTAACCTATTGGCTAATATTCTAACGCGATTGTCAAGGGGAGCCGGGCTTCATTGGCTTCTTCCGATTAAACGCAGAGGAGCACGCTATACCAGGTAAGTTTTGCAGAGGATTTGCACAGGGCGGCGCTATCTTGAGACGCGATTTTCTTGACAGATTTGGAGTCTTCAGCAAACCTCTCCTGGAGTGTGGCAACGGAATCTTTTGTTGTCCACTGGATTTCTGATCAGTGGATTCGGCAGAGAACCCTCTGGGGATATAAAGCTAGGTCTAGATAGAGATCCGCAATCGCGCTGTTCACAGATGGTCGGACGTGACGAGCTTTTCAAGCGCAACCGACATAAAGAGCCAGTTTCAGGTTGGCATACGTGCGAGCTGGCTTGTGAGGACGCGCCATAGACTCGAATGGCGCAGAAGAAAGCTAATCATCGCGTGAAAGGGGGTTTAATAGATGGCCCGCCAGCCCACGAGGGTCGATACAATGCTCGAAGCCCGCGTTATGAACCGACTGCGGGAGATGAAAGGCGGCCAGACGATTGAGCAATTACAGAAGCATCTCAAGGTGTCGCAATCGAAAATCCACGCTGTACTCGAACTGTATGCAAAAGAGAATCACGTCCAAAGGTCTGTTGATGGAATGTGGAGTC
>DATBSH010000157.1:0-6349 GCA_036559885.1 Pyrinomonadaceae bacterium | reverse complement strand
CGACGCCACACGAGATGGTCCAGATCATGGAGAAGCTCGACCGCGGCGAAATCGTCAGCAAGGAAGCTTCCAAACAAATGATTGAGCTGATGAAGCGCGAACAAGGGCGCTACTCAATCGGTCGCTCGACGCCGAATGTGCCGATGGCGAGCAAGTACGGTGCGCTCGATGCGCTGCGCAGTTGCGTCGCGATTCTCTACACGAAACAGGGAAAGATCGCGATGGCAATTACAGTCGATGAGATGCCTGAGGTGGTTTGGTCGGTCGACAATCCCGGCTACCTGCTGATGTCCCGCCTGTCTACAATTCTTGCCGATGGTTTAGTTCGATGACTTCGGCCTGTTTTCCATCAATGGGCTGCAGGAAGATTTATCCAAAATTCTGAATGCAATTCCCAGACTTTTGTATATGATAGCGCCGCCTCGGCTGGTACGAGCGCGAAATTCTGCGGTTTCGCTCAAGGTCATGCTGAAGCGATTGTTGGAACAATACATGCGTCCGCGGAACGTGATATCACAACTTGCCCGTCCGGCTTAGAGAGTAAATGCGGTCGGGCTTCGCGAGAACTCGGAAAAACCTACGTGACTTGCCCCTTGCGAGTCGAAGCAAACAGAGCTGCGGCGTCCAAATGTTCGCAGTCTCGGTGTCAACCGTTTCAATCAGGAGGACCCATGAAGACATATTTCACTAAGATCACCTCGCTGACAATCGGCGTTCTTTTTGTAATCGCAGTGGCGTACCTAACCGCGTTTGGCCAGAGCGGCACTTCCACAATCCGAGGAACCGTTACCGATCCACAGGGAAATGTTGTCGCTGGTGCTTCGGTAACCCTCGCGAACGCCGAGAAGAATTTCAGCCGGACGGTTGTAACGGGGAGCGAGGGAAATTATCTCTTTAACCTTATTCCACCCGGTTCCTACACAATTCAAACGGAGAGCAAGGGCTTCAAGAAAGCAGTTGTATCGGACGTCAAGGCGCAGGTCAACACGCCGGCTGAAGTAAATATTCGCTTGGAGGTCGGAAATGTAACGGAGACGGTCAACATAACGTCCGGTGCGGAAGCTCCTATCAATACAAGCGACGCGACCATCGGAAACACATTCACGAACAAGCACATTAGCCAGTTGCCTCTAGAAGCACGCAATGTGGCAGGGTTGTTAAGCCTGCAACCGGGCGTGACGTTCTTTGGGAACGTCAATCAGGAAGGCGCAACTACCGACTATCGCAATGGTTCCGTTAATGGGGGCAAGAGCGATCAGGGGAATGTGACACTGGATGGCGTTGACGTGAACGATCAGCAAAGTCAGACAGCTTTCACGAGCGTTCTTCGCGTCACCCTTGATTCTGTTCAGGAGTTTCGCGTTACTACTACTAATCCGAATGCTGAGCAAGGACGGTCGTCGGGCGCGCAGGTCGGACTAGTCACTAAATCGGGAACGAACGACTGGCACGGTTCTCTTTACGAATTCCATCGCAATACAATCTTCTCTGCGAATAACTTTTTTAATAACAAAGCCGGTGTCTTCGGTCCTAACGATTTCGCTGTGATTGCGGGTTCGGCGAAGGTTGGTCAACCGAAGGTCCCGCGCTCCAAGCTGTTGCGAAACGTGTTCGGCGGCAGCTTGGGCGGGAGAATCATCAAAGACCGGGCATTCTTTTTCGTGAATTACGAGGGCAGACGCGACGCGCGAGAAGAAAGTGCCATTCGCGTAGTGCCTTCGGATGATTTGCGACAGGGTATTTTCCATTACCTGAAGAGCGGTAGCAGTACTGTTTTCACTTTAAGTCCGGCTGAGGTAACCGCCCTCGATCCGCTTCACTTGGGACCGAGCCCGGGAGTACTCGCTATTTTTCGTCAATATCCACATCCTAACTCGGATGAGGTTGGCGATAAGCTGAATACATTCGGCTTTCGTTTCAACGCGCCGATCCAGTTGAAGTGGAATACCTACACTGCTCGTTTTGATTACAACGTAACGGAAGACGGCAAGCACTCGCTGTACTGGCGAGGAGTTTTGCAAAACGACAAGGACAACAGCGCCCAGCAGTTTCCGGGCGAACCTGCAAACTTCGTTAATTTGACTAACAACAAAGGTTTCGCCGCAGGTTATACGGCCGTCTTAAGTTCTTCCCTAACCAGTCGCTTTGTTTATGGTTTCACCCGTCAGGGTTTCGAGAATGCCGGCTCAGCAGCTGGTGTGCCTTTCGTTAGTTTTCGCAGTATTGATGATATTCATGGCATCGCTCGCAATTTCCGACGGATTTCACCGGTCCACAATATCGTCGAAGACATTTCGTGGGTTCGTGGCGCTCACAACCTGCAATTCGGCGGCAACCTTCGATACATCACGAACGGCAGCGTCAGTTTGCGAAATTCTTTCCCGTCAGCTGTGACAAACAAAGCTTGGCTACTCACCGCAAGGCCGCTTCGCCCGGCGGGAGCTACGTCGGCTGCTGACCACGCCATGGCCGCGCTGCTTGGTTTGGTGACGCAAGGCACCGCTATTTATCAATACGATAAGTCGGGCACGGCTCTTCCGGTCGGAGCGCCAGTGACGCGCGACTTTGCGGCCAGCGAATACGAAACCTACGGACAGGATAGTTGGCGGATAAAGCCGAATCTCACGCTGACTTTCGGCCTACGCTATTCGCTATATTCGCCGCCATATGAAAAACATGGGAACCAAGTCGCACCTTCAATTCGATTGGGCGATTGGTTCCAGTTACGCGGAACAAATGCGGCACAGGGCATACCATCGAACGCCGCTCCCCGCATAACATTTGATCTAGCGGGCCCGGTGAATCACAAGCGCGGTTTCTATGACTGGGACAAGAACAATTTCGGGCCACGCTTTGCTTTCGCGTACTCGCCTGGCTGGAAGACCGGGTTCATAAGCAAATTAACCGGCGGTGAAGGCAGGACCTCGATCCGCGGTGGCTTCGGAATTGTCTATGATCGAGTTGGCGCGTCGTTGGCGACTGCTTTTGACACCACCAATGCATTTGGCCTCTCAACCAGGCTGACTAACTCGTCGGGCGTTTTGACCGTAAGCTCATCACCGCGCTTCTTAGGTCTTAACACTATTCCTTCGGATCTATTGCTGCCAGATCCGGGAGCCCATTTTCCGGCGACTCCGGGAGCTGACTTCGCAATCACCGCGGCGATTGATGACAATCTCCGTACCCCATATTCTGAGCAGATGGATTTTTCAATCCAGAGAGAATTTCCGCACGGCATTACGGTTGAAGCTGCATATGTTGGCAGGCTAGGCAAGCATATTCTCGTGCTCAACGATTTGGCGATGCCAATCAACCTGGTAGAGCCGGCATCGGGTCAGGATTACTTTACGGCGGCCAACTTGCTGCTGAACTATCCAACGCAAGCCAGCGTGCCCAGGATTCCTTTCTGGGAGGTTTTCTGGCCCAATTTGGCGAGTGGTGGTCTGACGTCGTCGCAGGTTGCCTGGTCTTACTATAATGTAAACAGTCCAACAACTTCCGGCCCCGATTACACAACCTCGCTTTTCAGGCTGGACGTGACTTGCACTCCCGGAACCACTTGTAGCAAGTTTGGACGCTATGCAATCTTCAACGATCAGTACTCGAATTTGAATGCGTGGAGTTCACTCATGCCCACCTGGTATCACGCTGCGCAGTTGCTGATTCGCAAGCGGTTCAGCGCCGGCACGCAATTCGACTTCAACTACACGTGGTCGAAATCTCAAGATTGGGCCTCGGTAGTTGAGCGGAATGGATTGTTCGCCGGCTCAGTGCTGAACGCCTGGAATCCTTGGCTGCGAAAGGACGTTTCGGACTACGATGTAACGCACAACATAAACTTTAACGGCATCGCGGAGCTTCCCTTTGGAAAAGGAAAGACATTTGGAGCGAGCATGCCCGGTTGGGCGAATGCTGTAGTAGGAGGTTGGCAGTTGTCGGGAATATGGCGTTGGACTTCTGGGTTACCTACTTCGATCGGTAACGGTTTCCAGTTTCCGACTAACTGGGAATTCACCGGAAATGCTACCGCTATCGCGCCGGTGCCAGGAGTGGGTACGACGCGTCGAGCCGACGGCCCGAATCTTTTCTCAGATCCCGCGGCCGCTTTCGCTGCATTTTCTACCACCCGGCCGGGCGGAACGGGCGGACGAAACATAATCCGCGGCGATGGTTACTTCAGCATCGACATGGGGCTGGCGAAGAGCTGGTCTATGCCTTACAACGAGAAGCATAGTCTTCAATTTCGTTGGGAGGTGTTCAATCTGACCAACACGGCACGCTTTGACGTCAACCAAAGCTCAGGCAACATGGACAACGCCGGAACCTTCGGTCGATATTCCGGCACGTTGACCCAGCCGCGAGTAATGCAATTCGGCTTGCGCTACGAATTCTAGTTCCGCGAAATGCTCGCAACACGTAAACGGGCTGAGAAGTCTTTATTCTCGGCCCGTTTCTGTTGTCGTATAATGCCGCCGTTTGACAAACAAAGAACTGAACGTATCGTGGACGATTCCGTGACCCAGCCCTATTGCAGGCGCGACTTCTTAAAGAGAAGAGAACCCACCTTCTGGATATGGTTGGAGGTATTACTTCTGGCCGCCTTATTAGCGAATGTTGCCGTCGCACAGGTTGGCGGCGGCCATCTGGTGTTTGGAGATTTCAAAGTTACTGAGGCAAAAAACGGCGAACCGACGCCGCAAGTTTTCAACGTCGTTCTTTACAGTCGCTTCGGTAGCGTTGTCGCGCGCCAATCAGTCACCAATCACGGCCGGTTTCAGTTCTATAACGTGAGTAACGGCGAGTACGACATTGTCGTTGAAGTGGAATCGCAGGAGGTAGCCCGTACCCATATTGTTCTTACTTCTTCTTTAAGATCTGATTTTCGTTACGACATTTCCCTCGAATGGCGCGAAAGTGGAACGACCAAGAAGCCAGCGTCAGTCTCAGCAGAGGATCTCTATCACCGCGTACAGCCGAACAAAGGCTGGTACGATAAGGCAGAGGAAGCATTTGAGAGCAAGAAATACGACCAAGCCGCCTCCCTTTTTCAGCAGATTGTCGCGAATGATCCGGCCGATTTTCAGGCTTGGTCAGAACTGGGGACACTCTACCTCGCAGAAAAGAAAACGAAAGAAGCTGACGCGGCTTATGTGCGCGCCCTTGAGGCGCGTCCCAAATTCTTTCTGGCGCTCATGAACCTGGGTAAGTTGCGTTTGGCTACCGGAAACGCCGATGGCGCAATCCAACCGCTGACCGACGCCGTCACCGTGAAACCAAATTCCGCAGACGCGAATTACTTTCTCGGCGAAGCCTATCTTCAGGTGAAGAAAGGATCGAAGGCTGTGGGCTATCTAAACGCGGCCGCCACACTCGGACGTCCCGATGCTCACTTGCGATTAGCGACTTTGTATGACGCAGCGAAGCTAAAAGATCGTGCGGCAGCCGAATACGAGCAATTTCTTCAAAAACGCCCGGATTATCCTGATCGAAAGAAACTCGAAAAATACATCGCGGAAAACGGGAAGAAGTAAGGGTTTTCGAGTGTCAATGTTAACGCCGCAGTACAAAATAACCGTCTTCGCATTGTAGAGACTCTTGACCTTCGGCAAGAGGGCGCGGGAACCTTCGGTTGCCGCCATTCGTTTCCAATCAAAGAAGATCTTTTTGAGGGTGACTGATCGGAGGGTTCGTCAATGAAACGTGTAGCAATTGTAGTGATTCTGGTGTTGGCCGCGGCAGTCTTAGGCCTTTGGCGATCAGGCGGTAGCGTTCGACAGGGTTTGAGTCGCGCCGTCGGTGCGTCGAACGAACCCCAGGGCGACGTGCGCGAAGAAATTCGCAAGAGCTTTGAATTGCAGCCCGGCGCGCGCGTCGAAGTCATCGGTATCAATGGCAAAGTTGATGTGCAAACTGCGGACACCAAAACCGCGGAAGTTTATGTGCTGCGCACGGCCGGCAGTCGTGACGCGTTGGCACGACGCGAGGTGACGGTAGAACAGACTGCCAATGGCTTACTCGTGAGGGGGAAACAAGTGAGTCATGGTTTTTGGGAACACCTGTTCGGAACAAAAGCAAACGAGGATGTGACGATTAAAGCCCCGCGGCAGATCGCGCTGGCCTTGAAAGGAATTAATGGCAAGGTCACGAGCGGCGACATCGAAGGCCCGCTCGAAGCGAAAGGCATCAACGGACGCGTGGAACTCGGTCAGGCGAATGACTGGGCGGAGATCAGCGGCGTGAACGGAAGCATCTCCGTGGGTCTAAACAAACTCGGTAAATCCGGCGTCCGCGTGAGCGGAATCAATGGCAGCATCGAACTTCGGCTGGCGCCGGGACTGAATGCAGATTT
>DATBSH010000156.1:0-5556 GCA_036559885.1 Pyrinomonadaceae bacterium | reverse complement strand
AACGGAGCTGAGATGGTGAGTCACCGTGGTTTCACTGATGAACAGCCGCTCGGCAATTTGCTTGTTCTTAAGCCCTTCGCCTACCAATTCGATTACTTCGCGTTCTCGTGAGGTTAACTCCTCGATCTTTACGGCTTCGGGGTCGGTTTGGTTAGGACGGCTAAGCTCCTGAATCATCATGCCCATCATCGAACGATCAATCCAGACTTCGCCATCGTGCACTTTTTGAATTGCCTTCAGCAGCAGATCGGCTGCGTGCTCCTTCAGCACGATCCCCATCGCACCTTTCCGAACAGCCGCACGATGTGCATCGGGATTGAGTACGCCAGTTAAAACCAGGACTCTTGATTTGGGACTCTTCTCACGCAGCACAGGTAGCAGATTCAATCCGTCTTCTTCACCAAGCACAAGATCAAGAATGATTATGTCAGGTTGGTCGACCTTGGCTCGTTCAAATGCTTCCGCGGAGTTGCCGGCCATGGCCACGACTTTCATTGCCTGATCCTGCTCAATCAACATACGCAGGCCAGCGCGGATCACGGCGTGATCATCGACAATCATGATACGAATAGGTTTTGTCATTACACTCATCTGTTATAGCGGGATTGAAACGCAAACGACTGTATAATTGTTTTCATCGATAGAAACTTCAGTCTTTCCTCCGAGTAATTCGGCACGTTCGGCAATGGACCGCGGCGTAAACAATCTCCGGTCATGGCGGTCGCCGTTGTTGCCGATTGGCTGTGGCCGGCGGTTCTTGATTTCGAGAGTGATTGTTCCTTCCTTACAGCCGATGTGAATACTGGCATCGTCACACAATGCGTGTCGCCGAACGTTGCTAAGACCCTCGGCAACTATCTGAAACAGCTCCGCAGAAAGCCGGTCATTGACTTCGATTCGGTCCGTGGCATTCACGTGTACAGTTATTCCGGTCACTGCGCTAAATCGTGCAGCATACCTGTGAATCGATGGTAGAAGAACATCGTGTTTCTTTTCGTTGGCGCGAAGACCCCAAACATAGCGTCGCATTTCAGCCAATTCGTGGTTCGTAAGGTCCAATAACTCCTCAACGTTTTCCAGGACGCCCGTATTTCCCGCTTGCAACTTGTGCGCAAGCGCCGAGATACCTAGTTGTAACCCTAAATAAGGTTGAATGACACTGTCGTGCATATCGCGGGCAATCCGGCGTCGCTCCTGCTCCGCAGCATCAGTGGCGAGGCTATCAACCAGCTGGACATTCTCAATTAGTAGCGTCACGTGATCCATCAATTGCAACAGGAAGTCCATTGCTGACTCATCGAATGTTTGTGTTGTGCCAATGATGTAGAGCCAGCCGATCGTCTCGTTTCGACGCAAAATGGGAAGGCTCAGAAAGTCGTCCGTCTCGAGTGCGCTGGCAATGGCGATCGCCTTTCCCGGATCCCCTGGATGCAATTGTCTGGTGTTCAAATCAAATAGAGAGACTCGGGGCCGACCATTGTCGCGATACATGACCGCGTCACGTCGTAATTGTGGGATAAAGAGTTCCGCATCGACCTTAGTAATTTGCGGGGCTGATGCTCCTGTCGAATGGACACCGCGCCGCACCCGGTACATCTGGAACGAATCAGTCTGATTGGGTTTTGATTGGATTATCAGCAAACAGGCGTTGGCGTTGTAAAACGATCGCAACCTCTCAAGTATTGCGCTCAAGATGCGATCGATTCCAAACCGAGGATTGGAAACTACAGTTATATCCTTGAGCAGTTGCAGGCGATCTTTAAGCTGGATCTTGAACCCTCCCCAGCGAGAGATCATGTAACCGAGAATCAAAAGCTGCATTGCGCGGATGAGAAACCGGTTTAGCTCGAACGATGGCTCTCGAGGCGCCGTCAGCACCGCAACTATCGTAAACAAGATTGCAGAAACGAGCGTCAAGCGCAGCCCTGTCTTGAGGCCCCAACCAAACGATCCTGTAAGAATCGCAAAGAAAAAGAAGTTGAAGAAGATGCTGTTTGTGCCGTTGCTGAGCGCGATGAGGATTAGGAACCACGCAACGTCAAGCCAATGCATGATGCTTACTGGAATGAGATCGCTGCGGGTAAGAGAGAGAATTAAGAATACAAAGCTATAGACAGTGAACAGAGTGAGTGCGATATAGGTTAGCGCAACATACCTATCCGGCCCGGATGGATCGATGACAGTTACTATCAAGGCGAACGCAGCAATCAGTGCGCGCATCGCTGAAGTTAACCTCAGATCCATCCACCCTTCGAGTGTTGGGTCCGGATTGATTTTGTCGTGGGCAGTACTCATCGGAAGCAGCCCGCGAAGCGGGCGAAAGCGTAAAGCCTAGGTCGTGAGCCCTAGGAAAGACTGAGAACGCAAATACCACCAACGGAAGTTGGTGGATTGGTTCAAGTCCGACCTACAATCGGTCGTTCCAAGGAAGTCTACGCGCTGGCGAATGGATCTTGAGTTGTATAGCGCAACATGAATTCGCCAGCGCGTGAACTTCCTTGTTTCGCCCTGGGTAGGTTGGGCCTGAACAATCCCCTAACTGCCGTTAGGGGGATTTACGTTACGACTTCGGTGCGAAGTATCCAACCCGAGTGGCCGCGGAGTATGACGCGTTGTTCATCTGGACACGAACTCTTCTAAATCCGCCATCACGTGCCCTGTTCAGCGGCGTGTAGTAGACAGCATATTGGTGGCGCAGTTCGTCGGCCACTTCCGCGTACACAGAAGTTAAGTCATTAAAGCTTTGCGGCTTATAGAGACGTCCGCCCGTGGCCTTCGCAATCTGATCCAGGTTGAACTCACTCTGGTCCAATACATGTAGTCCTTCGCGTAAGTCATCGATGCGAAGTTGATTGAAGCGCAAGGCGCTTTCGGTTCCATGTAGCAGAGTATCGAGCTCAGCTTGTTTCGAAGCTCGGGCGATCTGTGTGTTGCTAACGATGTAAACGGTGACTTGTGCTTTTAGCAGGGCTTCCAACGCCGCCTCGAGTGTCGCAGCGCCGCGGCCACTGTCGATTCCGTCAGATAGCACAATCACCGCATGTCGTGTTTTTCCAGGGGCAAACTGATCCTTCGCCGCTAGCAGCAACGCATCATTGAAACGAGTGAACATGCCAGGCTCGATGCGATTCAGCGCGCGCCGCAACTGAAAGCGGCTATGTGTCCAGTCTTGCAGTAGTTCAACGCGGTCGTCGAACTTTATCAAGCTGATCCGATCTTCCGCTTGCAATCGCTCAGCAAAACCTTCCGCCGCACGCCGAAAGTCATCGAGGTTTGTTGCTACAGAAGATGACGCATCTACCATCAACACCGCATCAACCGGAACCTGTCGGATTGCCAGATCACTTAACGGCTGTTCACGATTATCTTCAAACACACGGAAATCTTTTTGGTTCAGGTTACTGACAAGCTTGCCCTCAAAGTCTCGCACAGTGACCGGAAGCATCACCTCGGTCGTCTCAACTGAAATAACCTCGCCCGGATTGATATCCTGTTCCGGAGTCGGTTTCAGCTTTGGTATGGGCGGCGGTGGTTCCATCGACTGCAAATCAGTCGGTGGAGGAGTCGGTGTCGGTTGAGCTGCGGACTTACGTTGCGTAGATGGTCGATTGGTTCGTTGACGCGAAGTCTGAGTTGCCGCAGACGATGAACCTGAGGCCGACAGATCTACGAGCATCGACACGCCTGCGAAAAGAACCAGAAGCAGGATTGTGATTAAGAGCCGCCGTTCTCTATTGGCGTGGCGTGACATTGCCTGTGCGTGGTGGTCTGTTATCAGGACTGGCATCGATCCCCATTGCAGCCTTCATGGCCGTCAAGATTTTCTCGCTCACACGATGCCTCCGGAGTTCAGCGAGCTTTTCGGGTGAGAGATCGAATGCTACCGGAGACTGCTCGATTCGTCTGATAATCGTACCTTCGGAAAAACCTGCTTCGACGAGTTCTACTACTGTGTCGTTGGTTAACGAAGGTGTCTTTTCGAGCTTAGGTGGGGCACCAGCTTCTGAAGGTGGTCTTAGTATTCGGACGGTCGCACTCCCAGTGGTAACGGTATCACCTGACGATTCGCCATTCGCACCGCGTTGCTTGGTTGTTCCTCTCGAGCCGCCGCTGTTTCCGAAAATATCAATGCTATTGCCGTTGGAATTCTGCGGCGTTTTCTGTGGGTTACCCATAGTGCTGCCGCTGGCACCGCTACCGCTGCTCATGAGTGTTTCGTCGGACCATGATTCATCGTCGAATTCTGTTCCTTCCTGACGAGCAAGCATCGCAAGAATCAACTTTTCACTGACACCATTTCTCTTAAGGTCGATCATTCGATCAGTCGACAGATCGAAGTTTGGTGGACGCGAGGCGATGATGCTGATGATCGTTTTCTCTTTGAAACCGGCTTTGACGAGTTTGACGACGGCGGCGTTGTTAAGAGGAGTGTGATCTGTTTGAGCCACTACGTAGCTGCAGCTCACAACGAACAATAGAATAAAGAGCGAAACACGGTTGAATAGAAAAGCTTTCATGGCACTTCTTTCCCGTCTATTGACGTGGCGCGGAGGCCTTCGTCTTAGTGGTATCTGGGGCCTTATGATTCTGGTAACGCGCACTAATTCGCTTCACATAATCGCGCGTTTCTTTAAACGGGGGGACGCGATTGCCATAATCCAGGACGCGTCCCTCTCCGGCATTATAACTCGCGAGCGCCAAATCCACCTGTCCCTTGAACATCGTCAGCAATTCCTTGAGATACTGAGTCCCACCGCGAATGTTTTCGGCAGGGTCATAAGGTCTAGAAACGCCGAAACGACGGGCAGTTCCAGGCATCAACTGCATTAGTCCCTGGGCTCCTTTGGGGCTTCGGGCCCGCGTATGGAACTGAGATTCCTGCTCAATTACAAGGAAAACGAGGTACGGATCCACCCCAAAATGGCCGGCGTTTTTCTTAATCATTTGATCAAGTGCCACATCGCCGGATGACCATCCATGTTCCTTCCAGCCTTCGCCGGAGCTCGGATCCTCAACTTCGATGCGCGCAATGCGCTCACGGGCAAGAAATATTGACAGCTTGCCGCGGTTATACCAGGCACCATCTGAAACCTCGCGGACTTCATCCACTCGTAGTCGGGCCCCGTCATTCAAATAGATCCACGTTCGGGGCGGCTCAGGCGGACGTGCGGGCTTAGGCTGGACGGACACGGATGCATTCGGATTAGCCGCTGTCTTAAATCGATCTTCGATCCGCTTGATCGGACGGCTCAGCATCTGTGACGTTCCATTTCGTTTTATCCAAATGGCGTCGCCATTTTTCCACGCGTCGTCAACATCCAGCGTCTGCCCATCTGAAAAAACGATACGTTTGCCGATAATTTCTTCCCCCAAATTTCCACTGGTGGTCGCGTTTGTGGCAGGGGATGTTTTCTTCGTCTGGGCACTCGACGAGAGCGGACCGCCAATAAAGAGCAGAACACCTGCAAGTAAGACAGAAATCAAACTGGAACGGTCCATGGTTGTGTTTCAACAGGGAATCACGCACGCTCGCTAAATGTCAGGTTGGGAAGGGTG
>DATBSH010000155.1:0-6233 GCA_036559885.1 Pyrinomonadaceae bacterium | reverse complement strand
TTGCGGACGAGGACGTCCGCGCTCCCAGTATTAAGTTGAATTGTATTGACGAAGTCGGATACCTAGTTTGACGTTAACTCCGCAGTCTTCTCAGTAATATCCTTTTGCGCCCACTCGTTGTCGCGGCTTGCCTCTCCCGCCTTCATTCGCTTCGCCGCCTTCATCTTCTGCACCAGGTCCATGTGAGTGGAGAAATAAGGGAGACTCTTGCCGACGATCTCCTGAACAGAGTTGAATCCTTTGTCGACCATGAATTTCTGGACGCCTTCTTTCAACTCGTCCACCATCTTTACTCCCTGGAGCATCACACCTGTGCAAATCTGAACAGTCGAGGCGCCAAGAAGGAGGAACTCGAGGGCATCATGAGAATTTTCAATCCCGCCGATGCCGCTGATCGAAACTTCATCAGGTAAACCGAGCGCAAGCTGACTTACCATTCGCAGAGCGATCGGTCTGACAGCTTGTGCCGAATATCCGCCTGGCACCGCATGACCTTCCACTGTCGGCATCGGTCTTAAAGTCTCTAGATCAACGCCAATCACGGAAAGTATGGTATTGATCGCGGAGATTCCCGTTGCACCCCCACGCACGGCTGCCAATGCCGGTTCTCGAATGTTCGTGATGTTGGGCGTCATCTTGGCCCAAACCGGGATCTTTGCCACCTCTGTCACCCAGCTGGTTACTTCTTCAGTCAGATCCGGATGCTCGCCCATTTCGGAGCCCATCTTTCGTTCGGTCATTCCGTGAGGACAGGAGAAGTTCAGCTCAAATGCGTCGACACCAGTGTCCTGAACCATTTGAGTCAACTCCTGCCAGCGACTCTTCTCATACTCCTCCATGATCGACGCCACCAGAATGTTCTTCGGATACTCCTTTTTGACCTGTCGAAACTCGTCGAGCCACACATCAATGGGTCGATCTGAAATCAGTTCGATGTTTTCAAAACCAATAACTTCACCGGTGCTGCGCGAGCGCAGCTTTCCATACCGCGGAACGACGTTCACCACTTTAGCCGATTCGAGGCTCACCGTTTTGGCGACGGCACCGCCCCACCCGGCCTCAAATGATTTAGCAAGCACACGTGCGTTAGTGCCCGGCGGCCCCGACCCAAGGACGAACGGGTTAGGAAACTTCATGCCGTTGACGGTGATTGATAGATCCATTCTTTGAACTCCTTGAACTGCAATAGGTCCTATAGGTCCTATTCTTTGCTGATGATCTAATCCGCTACCAGCGCCCCATACGAATCCGGTCTGCGGTCACGGAAGAACTGCCATGTGTTGCGCACTTCGCGAATTTTGTCGAGATCTAGATCGGCAACCACCAAAGCATCTTCATCACGTGGCGCCTGGGCGATGAACTGTCCGCGCGGATCGCAAAAATAACTTTGACCATAGAACTCGCCGATATCCCACGGCTGCTCATGACCGACACGATTGATTGCACCAATAAAGTAACCGTTCGCCACGGCATGGGCAGGTTGCTCGAGTTTCCACAGATATTCCGATAACCCTGCGACTGTGGCGGAAGGATTGAACACGATCTCCGCGCCATTCAGACCGAGAATGCGCGCACCTTCTGGGAAGTGACGGTCATAACAGATGTAAACGCCGATACGTGCGTAGGCGGTATCGAACGCAGGATATCCGAGATTACCAGGACGGAAATAGAACTTCTCCCAGAACCCGGGGTTAACGTGCGGAATGTGGTTCTTCCGATACTTGCCTAGATACTTTCCATCCGCATCGATGACAGCCGCCGAGTTGTAGTAGATACCCGTAATCTCTTCTTCGTAGATTGGAACAATGATCACCATTCCGTGTTCCTTTGCGACCTCCTGCAGGAGACGCACGGTTGGTCCATCTGGAATGCGTTCAACAGCCTCATACCAGCGCGTTTTCTGCTCAGCACAAAAGTATGGTGTGGTGAAGACTTCTTGCATGCAGAGAATTTGCACTCCCTGTTGACCTGCCTGCTCGATAAAGCCTAAGTGCTTTTCGATATTCAATCGCTTTATGTCTTCAATCGGCAGATCAGTAGCTGCGGCATTGGCACATTGGATAAGGCCGCATTTGACGATACGTGACATTTGATAATCCTCTACTCGTTTTTCTTTGGTTGTAGTTCTGAATTCGTCGAAAAGAGCCGGCAATGACGAGTAATCTCGCCTCTTTATAGCATCCAGCGGCGCGGTTATCTAGGGAAAAGGACTCGCCGATAATCATTGATTCTGTTTGGTCGTGAATTGGGCGTAAGACAGCAGCCGATTCAGCGCCATACATCATTCCAGCAGGAGAAGGATCAGCGGGTTTTCAATTCTTGATTGCATTTATCAGCCAATCAAAAACTGTGTCGCCTTTTCCTTCTTTAGCAGATTGAATTCTTTGCAAGAGGCTTGATCTTGCCGACGGGTGAGCTCTAGACAGCGTTCGCTCTAATTCGTTGACGGTTTCAGAATAGCCAAGCCGAACCCGGGAAATATCGGAATTCTTCCAAACGAGAACGTAACCTTCATCGGGCGTTCCAAAACCACCACGTAACACATCATTAAACGAGATTAGCTCCCCACCAATAGCCTGGGGTAACAACGTTTCCGAATTCCTCATAGAATTCCTCAAGAGTTGAGAACCGATCTCCGTCAATAACAAATTTTGTTTCAGGCATTCCCGGTCATTCAACTGTTTGGGATCCCTACTGCGAACGTTTAAATTCTTTCAGGAACATCATGTCCAAGACTTCACGTGATGACACAACGAACACGTGATCACTCCGGTAGGAGTGCAATGTTTATAGCATCGGTTTCCAAAAGCAGCCAGCGCCGTTCGGAGGAGCGCGAAATGATCTTGAATGATCACCTTGATCTCTGCTTCCGCTCCTCCGAACGGCGCCGGAGGAATAAGTTGCTCGAGCTATAAACATGCCACACCTGACGGTGTGATAAAGCCGTATCGGACATCGAGCGTAAGACATCAATCAGTCGAAGACTGCACTAGTTCCGACTGTGAACTTGCGAGTTGCTCTGGTGGGGCAGCTTTCATGAGTATCACGTAAGTAATAGCGGCGGAGCCGAACCCGACAAACCACGCATAGTCATAGAGCGGGCGAAGAGGTGGCACGATAAGTCCGATCCAGGCCAATGCACAGCCGATCAACGTTGCGATGACAGCGCGCCAGTTCCAGCCTGCGTTGTAAGTATAGACACCTTCCGTCCGGTACAAATCGCCCAGCACGAGGCGTTTGTTCCTGACTAACCAGTAATCAGCAATCAATACGCCGGCAATGGATCCCAAACCTCCCGAGTATCCGACCAGCCAGGCGAAGATATAGCCGGAAGGATCCGCCAGGAGTCGCCACGGCTGCATGAGTATGCCGATGATTCCAGTTATCAAGCCGCCCGTGCTGAACGCAATCCACTTAGGAAAGGCGTTAGCAAAGTCGTTTGCGGGCGAAACTACATTGGCTGCTATGTTGACTGCGAGCGTCGCGACAACAACCGTGAACATCGATATTGCGACAACAGTTACGCTTTGAAACTGACCGACAAGTTTCATCGGATCCCACAACTCTTCAGGCTTCATGTGCGGGAAAATAATGACCGCGGCAGAAGTGATCATGACACCCATCGCCGCAAAGACAGTCATTGTCGTTGGCAAAGCAACCACTTGCCCGACAACCTGATCACGCTGGCTTTTTCCAAACCGCGTGAAGTCAGGCATATTCAAAGAAAGAGTCGCCCAAAAACCAATCATGCCCGTCAGAGACGGAATGAATATGGGCCAGAACTCCGCGAGACTGTGAAACTTTCCTTGCTGAGTTAGTAAGTAACCAAGACCTTTCGCCCTCCAGAGTGCCCAACCCAAAAGTAATGCTGTCATTACCAACACAAAAGGCGCTGCCCAGTTTTCCACCTTCCGCAGTAAATCCATACCGCGGTAGATGATGTAGATGTTCAGACCCCAAAATAGTAAAAATGACAACCACTCGGTTGGAGTATGTCCCGCAATTGGACCACCGAGAAATGTTTGCCAACCCGGAATCATTGCTCTAAAGAGCGTGTTTAGTGCTTCGCCACCGATCCAAGTCTGAATCCCAAACCAACCGCAGGCAACAATAGCTCTCATCAAAGCGGGAAGATTTGAGCCATACGTTCCATAAGCGGCGCGTGCGAATACCGGGAAGGGAATTCCATACTTCGTTCCCGGATGTGAGTTAAGCAGGATTGGGATCAAAACGATGGTATTGCCCAGAAGGATCGTGACTAGTGCTTGCCACCAATTCATCCCCGCACTAATCAAACCGGAGGAGAGCATGTACGTCGGAATGCAATGCGCCATGCTGATCCAAAGAGCGGCGTAGTTGTAAGTAGTCCAGTTGCGCCTCGCTACAGGAACCGGCGCAAGATCCTCGTTGTAGATAGGGCTGGAACTAACTGAGGAGACATCTCGAAGTTCAACGCGTCCGTCTGGGTGTTCGATGGTATCTGACATTCGCTATCTTCTCGTCGAATCCTGCATGAACTTTTCGACATCGGCGCGCAGTTTAGTTAACGATTTCTCGTCGATGTACATCATGTGTCCAGCTTCGTAATAGCCGGTGGATATGTTCCGAAGCAGAGTTGGATCAAGACTGATGTGATGTAGCGTGTAATGGGCGGCGAAATAGGGCGTCGCCATATCGTAGTAGCCCATCGCTACAAAGACTTTCAGATAAGGATTGCGTGCGAGGGCGGTGCGGAGTGCAACGCTTGTATCGACATAGGTGTTGTTTGTGCCCCAATTCCACGGCGAAGTGATCCCACCACCTAGAATGTAGTACTCCAGATCGCTCTTGTAGCCGAGCTCGGAGCGAACGTAGTTGTTGAATGTAGACGTGTAGGGCGGTCGTATCGCCGTTTCACTCGCGTCGAAGTCTGGACTGTCAGTGGCGAGATTGGCGTCGTATCCTTTGAATCTAGCGTCGAGACGGCCGATGGAACGCCTTTCGTTTCGCAGTAGTTCTTTGCGAAATAGATTCAGCGAGACGCGTAGGTTCGCGTTGTCAATGAAGCGCGGCTCCAAACCGGTATAGCGCGCTAACTTGTTTATCAGGTCCTGACGCTCCTGCTGGGTTAATAGATCACCTTTTTGAAGGCCAACGAGATAGTCGTTAGCGGCCCATTGTTCAACTTCTGCGACAACTTGTTGCACCGTCTTCGATTGAAGATCTGAGGGCAGCTTCTTGTGAAACCACGCAGTCGCCGCGTACGACGGAAGATACAGTGCGTATGGCAAGTCGTTACCTGCGGCGAAGTTCGTTGTTTCGAAGTTCATGATCGTCGAGATCAGCACGATCCCGTTGAAAGCGATTCCCCGTTGTATCAAGTACTCAGATAGGGCTGAGGCGCGGGTGGTACCGTAACTTTCTCCAGCGAGGAACAGTGGCGAAGTCCACCGTTCGTACCGGGTTAAATACATACGAATGAACTCCCCAACAGATTCGATATCGCCTGTGAGCCCAAAGAACCGCTGAGCAAGTTCAGGTCTGGCAGCGCGGCTGTAACCCGTTCCAACAGGATCGATAAAGACAAGATCGCTTCCGGTGAGCCAGGTGAGATCGTTATCAACCAACTCGTAAGGTGGCGCGGGCATTGTGCCGTCGGGATTCATTCGAACGCGCTTTGGACCGATCGCACCGAGGTGCAACCAGACCGAGGCGGAACCTGGGCCACCATTGAAGGCGAAGGTCAGCGGCCGGCGCGTGCGATTGCCTCCGTCGTCGAGTGTGTAAGCCATAAAGAACATGCGGGCTTCTGTCTCACCTTCGCGGTTCTTAATCGGCATCATGCCGGTGGTTGCTGTGTACCGGAGTACGCGGCCCGCGGCTCTGATTTCATGTCTGGTGACGACGGGTGTTTCTTCAGGAGAAGGAGATGGTTGCGGCTGAGCCCGACCGCCTGGACCGGCGGGCTGACCAGAAGCTGTCGGTGTCGTCGCGGGTGTTGGCGAAGGTTGTTGCTGAGCGGGCGGTTGACCTTGCCGTTGTTCTGGTCCACCTTGGAGCATGAGGACAAGGAGCAGCATCAGGGAAACAAACATGGATCGTTAATCTCCGATTGAAGTTTTAAAGGCGTGTCAGGCAGGCCGCATAGTAAGATAATGAAGAGATATCGTACAAGGTTTCGCATCGAGTCAGGATGGAATACAGCGGGCCGTTCAATAAATTGCAGGTTGGGAAGGGTGGCTTGCCCCCGCTCA
>DATBSH010000154.1:0-25748 GCA_036559885.1 Pyrinomonadaceae bacterium | reverse complement strand
AAGGGCGTAGCGAAGGGATGAAGGAGAAGGATGAAGGATGAAGGATGAAATCATTGGTCAATTATCATTTGTCACTGATCATTTGTCATTGAGAATCAAAGTTAAGATTTGAACGTGAACAAAATGATAAATGAAAAATGGCAAATGATAATTGATCAATGATTTCGTCCCTCATCCTTCATCCTTGCTCTTTTACTTCTTTTGCGGTTTCAACTCCCAAAGTACATTCACGATTACCCACCGTCCGTTGAACTTGGCGACGTGCAGATAATCAATCTCAAAAGCAAAGGCCTGCGAGAATCGCAGGCCCTGCTTTTACTACCACTTATCAATGTGTGCTAATCGTTGATACGAACCGACCGAAACACGTTCTGAAACGCGCTGTCGAAGTTTCGCTCACCTTGAGGTGCCACTGCGATCATGTAGAAGAGCTGACCATTCCGCAGTTGCGTTGTGATCAACCTGATCGTCTCCGATCGACCGGTGGCCTCGTTGACGTTGGACAAGGTCGAAACGAGAGCCGTTCGTCCGTCGAGGGCCGTACGCTGGTAACCTCCACTCATTCGGAGATTACGGTTTCCCTGCGCAAGGCTGTTAATCAGTTCGTCATTAGCCTGTTGCAGATTACGATTATTCGTCTGCGACACTCCGAAGTTAACGCCATGCGTGAACACAGCCTGCCCATTAATCTGACCATAACCGCCTTCCGGAACGAACCAAACTGAGTTGCCTTCATTCAGCTCCCGCCAATTGCTCGGCACGCTCAGCTGAACTCCACCATTAAAGATCTGATAATTCTGGTATCGACCTGATGGATACTCAACTCGACCCACAGGGGCATTCTCAGGATAGTTGGTAGGAGTCTGGCTAGGAGAGCGCTGACCGTTGCGCTGAATCTCTGCCATACTCGGAGCGGACCCATAACTTCTTAGCCGTTGCTGGACTCGAGCAAAGTCGCCGTTGTCACGGTAACCACCGCTGACTCGCAGCATCTCCGCTTCACGATTGATTCTTGCGTATCGATCTGACGGGCTCGGGTGATCGCTTAAGAAGCCTCCACCACCACCCCCGGTGCGTTCGATGGTGCGGAACATGTTCGCGAGGTCGCGTGGATCATAACCAGCGCGCGCCATGATCTGAGCACCAAGGACGTCTGCCTCGGTTTCGTATTCGCGGCTGAACTTCAGGAAGTAAACGCCAAACGCACCCTGGGCCAGCTGACCTACCTGCGGTCCACCCAGAACCGCTCCAGCAATACCAGCGATACCTGCCAGCAGGCCATACTTCTGGGCTTTAGTCGCTTGTGCAGTTCCGTGTCGAAGTGCGACGTGGCTGAGCTCATGGGCCATTACTCCGGCCATCTCACCTTCATTGTGTGCAGCTTCAATCATTCCGCGATTCACGTACATTGGACCACCTGGTAGCGCAAACGCGTTGATGTCGCGAGCGTTAACGACTTTGAAGTAATACTGAAACTGCGGATGCTGAAACTCTGGTGGGATTGCCGCGACAAGTCGCCTTCCGACGCCTTCGACATAACCCCGCACCTGATTGTCATTCAGTAACGGAAACTGTTGTTCAGCTTCAGCGGCTGCCTGACGACCAAGCTTAACGTCGTCTTCAACCTTAAATTTATTGCTGTGAAGCTTGATTTGCGTTTGTGCCGCCAACGACAAGGGCATTGCACAAAACGCAAATAGAACTACCCAGGCAGTTAATCTCTGTCTCATAAGTGTGTTCCGAAACATGGATACCTCCATCGGCGATCGACGCCACATATTCAAACGAGCGGCTTACCTGGTAGGGCTCACCGCTCGCGAAACCCCTCCCAAAAGCTTAGTGCCCGCCTTGTATTCAGGGAGAGGTAAAACTGCGGTTTTGATGACCCATACGGAATTCAGCGTTGCTACCTTTTCAAACTCTCGCGTGCACCAAAACGCAACAACTATACACGGTAAAGGACGATTTTATTTCGGGAATCTCCCGATAATCAGGGCGCAACTGACCCTGACCGTAACTTATGCAATGAAGGTGCCAGCGGCAGTCAGGCTTAGCTGCGAGTCCGCGGTTCTATCTGGTTGTTAAACCACTGGGCTGGTTCGCTGAGCGGGGCTAGGTGAAGAGGTTTTCCCTGCCAAACGCGCGACATCGAGATGATCAAAAAGACCAATGCGGCGACTTTAAACAACAGGCCACCAAGGGAGCTGTCGGTAATGGAGCCGAGCACACCAAACACCGTCTGGACGATCAGAATTGCAATGTGGAGCGCAAGGGCCTGGGAGGCATGAAATCGTACCTTTGTCTCCTTTCGTGGCACGAGAAACAGCTCCAGCAGCGTAACAACTATCCCGACGAAAGGAGCATACGGCATCATCACCGCCCAATTCTCCGGGATGCCAATGCCTGCTACTGGTCGTGACGTAGGCCTGCTAAAAGGAGGTTGATACGCCTGAGCCGGTTGAGACTGTGCCGGAGGCGCATAGGGCGGTGGTACAAAAACCGAAGGATATGGTGCGTCGGGCTGGACGTTATCGTAACGGCGCGTGGGCGCCTCAGAATAAACGTTCTCACGCGAGTTCTCTGCTGACTCAGGACCGACTCGCTGGGTAGTGCCCTTTACCTCCTGGGTCGGTGCTCCTTCACCGCCGAAGCCCCATGTCTCCTCGGTCTTCTTTTGAACGTCCGGGTCGAGCGGATTAGTGTCGTACTTGCTTTTCTTCGTTTCCATTCTGCGATCTAATACGGCTGTAACCTCGCCGCGTTTCAATCTTACTAGTCACACACATCATACTCAACCTGTTCCCACTGGTGATGTTCCTCGGAAATTGTGAAGCCTCTGACAACGGGGTCGGTTCCTCCTAGTCCTACAATCAGGTATGTAGCCGAGGGATAGTAGGCCAGACGAACATCGGTTTCCGATGGAGTTGGTTCGGCGGCCCTTGGGTGGGAATGGTAGATCGCCAGGAGCGTCTCGCCGCGTTGGCGCATCTGTCGTTGAGCCGAAAATAGTTGTTCAGGTGCAGCCTCGTATGCGATTTCGGTGTTCGGCGCTACGTTAGTAAGCCGGTAGATCGACGCGGTCCGCCCGTCTTCACTTCCGCCAATTAAACCACAGCATTCATAGGGAGCGGCTTGTTGGGCGTGAAGGAGGATTTCAGTAAGCTGCGACCGGCGAAGGAAGATCTTTGGAATCTTGTTCAGGACAGTAAACCCTAATTTGCTAAAGCCTGGGGTGAATGAGAAGCAACACTTCAATCATTCACGATCTTCAAGTGCAATTCGTCTAATTGCTTCGGATCGACTTCACCTGGTGCGTCGATCATCAAGTCCGACGCGGAAGCTGTTTTTGGAAAGGCAATGACATCGCGCATGTTGTCTGTCCCGGCGAGAACCATCATCAATCGATCGATGCCAGGAGCAATTCCACCGTGCGGAGGCGTACCGTATTCCAGTGCGTCGAGAAAGAAGCCGAAACGCTGTCGTGCTTCTTCACTAGTCATACCGAGAGCTTTGAACACTAACCGCTGCACATCGCGACGGTGAATACGAATCGAACCACTAGCTAATTCCACGCCGTTGATTACCGGATCGTATGCCTTTGTTCGAATCCGCCCCAGCAGCTCTTTTTCGCCACCTTCAACGGCTCGCTGCAGCAGTGGCAGATCTTCATCCACTGGAGAAGTGAAAGGATGGTGCATAGAATAGTAGCGACCATCCTCCTCGTGATACTCAAACATGGGAAACTCGGTTACCCATAGCGGCGCGTAGACATTCTGTGACACCAACTTCTCGCGCCGTGCTACTTCATTTCGCAAAGCTCCCAGCGCGGCCGTCACAATCTTGCTTTTGCCTGAAACGATCAAGACGGCGTCACCTTTTTCAGCGCCGGCTGTGGCCGCCGTCCGCTTCACAGTCTCTTCGCCTAACGCCTTAAGGAGCGACGATGTCGTTTCATCGCCGAGTTTGATCCAAGCAAGTGCCGTCGCGCCGTATCGCTTAACGAATTCCTGCAACTCATCAAGCGCCTTTCGCGAAAGACCAGCGCCTCTTGGCACAACTAAACCTTTGACCTGACCGCCGCTCGACAAAGCTGACGCAAAAGGCGCGAAGTCGATTCCCTCAAGAGCCGGCGACAGGTTCTGCAGTTCCATCCCGGGAATTCGCAGATCGGGCTTATCCGACCCGAACCTGTCCATCACTTCTGCGTAGCTAAAACGGGGAAATGGTAGCGGGAGATCGACATTGATGAGTTTAAAGACTCGGACGAAGAGACCTTCAATTAGTTCGTAAATGTGATCTGGCCTGACGAAACTCATCTCGACGTCGAGTTGCGTAAACTCAGGCTGCCGATCGGCACGTAGATCCTCATCTCTAAAGCAATGTGCGATCTGAAAGTATTTGTCGACTCCGGCGATCATGCACAGTTGCTTGAATAACTGCGGCGACTGCGGCAGTGCAAAGAACTTACCCGGTTGAACTCGGGCTGGAACGATATAGTCGCGAGCTCCTTCCGGGGTCGACTTAATAAGAATCGGCGTCTCGATTTCTGTGAAGCCACGGCTATCCATGTAGCTCCGAATCTCCGACAAGACGCGGTGGCGCAGTCGGAGATTTGACTGCATTTGCGGTCGACGAATATCCAGATACCGATACTTCAATCGCAGGTCTTCAGCTGGTAGAGCGTCAGGGGCGGCATCAAGTTGGAAGGGCGGCGTTCGTGAATCGTTAAGGACATACAACTCGCGGGCGTGAACCTCGATATCTCCGGTTGCGATTTTAGGATTGCGAGTATTTTCCGAGCGCGAGACAACTTCGCCGGTAACCGCAATAACGAATTCGCCGCGTATTTCTTTTGCTTTGGCGTGCGCTTCTGGAGCATCTTTGGAATTGAAGACCACTTGAGTGATTCCGGCGCGATCACGCAAGTCTACGAATGTTAGTTCACCGAAGTCGCGCCGCCGCGCTACCCAACCCATCAACGTCACTGTTTGATCGATCTGCTCCGCACGCAATTCACCGCATGAATGCGTGCGTTCCAGAGTTCCGAGATTGTCTAACAAACCTACACCTCAGCGTTTTTCGTAGGCACTGCTTGCTTGGGCGATCTCTAACCGATTCCCCCCAGGATCGCGAACATAGAATCTGTTCCATCCGCGTGTCGGCTGATCGTCAGGGAGTATTTCGACACCGGCGTTGCGAAACTGCTGTTCAGACTTCGCCAGATCATCCACCGTGTAGCAAACGTGTCGTTTGCTGATGCACTTGTCTCCCAATCCATCCTCGATCGACAGGTGCAACTGCATTGGACCAAGTTGATACCACGCACCGCCTCTGGCGCGGGACTCTTCAGGTTTGGGTACCTCCCTCAAACCCATCACGACTCCGTAGAAATGTTTAGCCTCCGCTTCGAGTGCTTTAGGTACAGTGACGTTAACGTGATGAATCGATGTGTTCATGGTACGTCTTTGGTCTTTGGTCTTTGGTCTTGGTGCTCAGTAATCCAGGTTACTTACCAAAATGGGGATTCTCGATGATTCCCAAGACATTCCCAAAAGGATCCTTAACAGTTGCGACCTTTATTCCGCCACCCACGTCCTGCACCACCTCATGCTCGCTGGCACCAAGATCGAGCAACTGTTTGAACGTGCTCTCGGCATTCTCAACTCCCCAATAAGCAACATGACCTTCACCCTTCTTGCGTCCGTCATTTGGATGCAACCCGAGTTCAAAACCACCGACATTGAATCCAACATAGAATGACTCATCAAAATAGGGTTTCTGATCGAGTACAGAGCTGTACCACAGCTTGGCTTTATCGATGTCGTCCACGTAGTAAACAACTGTTCGCAATCCGAGGAACATGTCATTTGCTCCCGTGTGTCGTTTGAACATCAAACCGTTTCGCTGTATCAGCCTTTCCTCCTTGCTCGCCCATCTTTGCATTGAACTCGGCTGACCTGTTTCTGGGAATGCTCAACGAATTCCATTCGGACGATCGGAAGTGTTTAGCCAAAAACACAATCTGACCGATGTGATAAGCATAGTGCGTCATCTGCCGGTTGATTGCCTGAACAATTGTATGTACCTCACCGCGGATTGGTACCGTTTTGTCGAGATCGGAAGGCTGCAATGGCTCGATGGCGTTGAAAACTGTCTGCCAGCCGCGCTCCCAGTAAGCGAGGACGCTCTCTTTTGTCGCATTGTCCTCAATGACAAATTCCATGTCACGGTTACGATCAGGCTTCTCGCCGTCGCTCGTCAGAAAGTCGGTCCAGCGCGACAGCATATTTCCGGCAATATGCTTCATGATGATGCCAACGCTGTTGGCCTCTGGATCGAGAGTTATGAAAAACTCTTCGTCCTTGAGTTGCTGAATGGCTTTGTCAGCGAGCTTCTTGTATGCGCGAAACGAAGAAAGTGCGTCTCGTAAATAATCGGCGGCGATTGATTCGTTCATAAACTTTCACCTCCGGCGGTTAGCCAATTTGTTCAACTCACTCACTAACCGCTCTCTATTAATGCTTCTTTGCTCTGACGTCTCCATATCTTTCACCGAAACTTCGCCTTTTGCACGCTCGTCATCCCCTACCAAGAGCACTAATCTGATGTGCCGTTCCGCGGCGTACTTGAACTGTTTTCCTAACTTGTCGCTCTGCGGATAGAGTTCAACACGGAGACCTGCATCGCGAAGTTCTCGCGCCAGTTTCACCGCGTCAGCTATCGTCTCGTCATTCCATATTGCAACCATTGCCTCAGCGGGAACCGACCCGATGTCAGATGGAAACATCTCTCTCTCGGTCATCACTACGATAATTCGTTCAAGGCCTAGTGAAAAACCACACGCCGGCACATCCTGACCAAGAAACATGCCGACCAAATTGTCATATCGACCTCCGCCACCAAGACTTCCGACCAGATCTTTCACATTGATCTCCATAATGCTGCCTGTGTAATACGAAAGACCTCGGGCCAATGTGGGATCGATGCGCATGTAGCGGCCGATGCTGCTGGCGTCAGCAAACTCCAGAATCGAGCGCAAATCGTCCACGGCCGCAGAACCGAGTTCATTGTCACCAACAAACTCCACGATTCGGCCCAGAATTGCTTTGTTGAGACCCTCTTGCTTTCGTTCAGGATGCTCACCCGCCGCAATCTCCGCGGCATGTTCGAGGGCGCCTAGATCACCGAAAAACGACAGCAAGCGCCGACTCGCGTTCTCTTTAATACCTCGTGTCGCAAACTCCTTTTCAACACCCTCGCGACCGATCTTGTCGAGCTTATCGAGCGCAACCAATGCGGCATCATGATTTTCAAGCGGCACCCCTGCAACTCCGAGTATCGCAGTAAGCACTTTTCTGTGATTAAGCCTGATGCAGAAATCTTTGAAACCCAATCGCAACAGCACGTCAGTCGCTGCCGCACAGATGTCGGCCTCAACTACGACAGAAGAGGATCCGAGAACGTCGACATCGCACTGGTAAAACTCGCGAAAGCGCCCGCGAGCCGGACGATCTGCGCGCCAAACAGGCTGAATCTGATAGCGTTTGAAAAACTTCGGCAGCTTATCGCGGTATTCGGCAACAACACGAGCAAGCGGAACTGTGAGATCGTAACGCAAGGCGAGATCTGCCTGGCCGCTCGATTCGTGAACACCACGCTTTAGAATCTTGAAGATCAGTTGGTTACCTTCTTCGCCATACTTGCCCATCAATGTATCGATGTTTTCCGCTGCAGGTGTTTCCAGCGGTTCGAAACCGTAGCGTTCGAACACTTCCTTGATTACACCAATGACGTACTCGCGTTTGCGAACATCGGCTGGTAGGAAATCGCGCATCCCGCGCGCTGGTTGGGTCCTGGTCGAAGGCATTTACTTGAAGAAAGAATATCCTCCGTAAAAAACAAATTGATTTAGTCCACGATTCGAACCCGACCGATCACCATTTGAGATGTGATGGAACCGCACACCTACTGTTATCGCACGGCGCGCGGAAGTGAAAATCCGCACACCGCCACCGCCCTCCAGGGTAAACGCAAGCTTTCCGGAATCTTCAATTGGAACTGGCTTTGTGAATCCGAGGAGACCGGCGTTCACGTGCACAAATGGATGAACCTTCGAGCCATTTGCGAAGTCAAGTTGAAGTCCCAGGGGACTTATGCCGCCTCCGTAAGCGGTTTCGCGGTGGAAAGTAGTGACTCCACCAACAATCGTTCTAGATGTTATGACTCCAGTGGCTACAGCTACTGGAATTGCATCGACCGTATATTGCAGAGCCAAAGCGTCGTTCGCTGCGAGCGTGCGGCCATAACGAAACGCAGCTATGAAGAATTTGCGGTCAGCAGCTTCGGCATCACTTAGCCCGGCAAATATGGTTGTTGCTTTGAATGAAATACCTCCCCAACCGCCAAACTCATTGTCACCGCGTTTAAGAGTGTAAGACTCTTTACCGCTCGGTTGCGGAGATGCAGCGTTGGAAGCATTAGCAGCATCTGGACCAGCACTATCCGGTCCAGACTGTGCGTACGTTGGAAGGCTCAGAAACATTGTCAGCGCGATAATAGAAAGAACAGTCGGGAATATTTTCATCTGTGGTTTTTATGTACGATACGCTTCAGCTTTGTAGATCTTTGTGTACTCGACGTAGTTTTTCCAAAACACTCCTAATTGTTCAACCTCATCGTCGGTAAGTGGTCGTTTTACTTTGGCTGGAAATCCCATCACGAGGGACCGTGGAGGTATGACTGTCCCTGGACTAACCAGCGCTCCCGCAGCAACCATGGATCGTTCACCAACACGCACATCGTCGAGCAGTATCGAACCAATCCCGATCAATGATCCACGCTCGACGTAGCACCCATGCAGAGTGACGCTATGACCAACCGTCACTTCCTCTTCTAGTATTGTGGGATGCGTACCCTTGCGAACATGTATGACCGAATTGTCTTGGATGTTGGCGCGGTCGCCGATACGAATGTAATGGATGTCGCCGCGAACCGTGCAATTGCACCAGATTGAGGCCTGCTGCCCTAAATGAACGTCACCAATCACCTGAGCACTATCATCGACATACGCAGTCGAGTGAATCTGCGGATACATGCCACGAAACGGTTTAATCATGATTCGCGAGATAGTAACACGGTCTCCTTGGATTGCGGTCGCGACGAGTCGGTACCGCGCTTTTGCCGGCGCGACTTGTGCAGCCGCCCGAGACAGGCACTTTAAAAAAGAAAAAAGCGCCGACAAGTCAGCGCACTCCAAAGAGCTATGCTACATTCAGTAAAGAATGCAGAGACTCGCGGCAATGCTGTTCATAGTTCTCTCGTTACTCGCGAGCGGCTGCTCGACATCTCTCTTCAAAGTTAAACCAGTTACGGAATTGCCGGCTCTTCCCGAGAACTCGAGAAGTGCTGATGTGGGCGGCATCAGTATCCGCGTCGCGCCATTACTGACGGACGAGGAGAGTCAGGATCTATTTGAAGCAAATCTTCCTCTAAGCGGAGTACTGCCGGTGCGGACCGAACTTATTCACCAAAGTGGTCTTCCGGTCGAACTCAAGAAGGCCCATTTCCGCTTGCAGGATTCTCAGGGCCGGGTTTGGAAACAGCTCTCCACCAAACAAGCCGTCGCGCGGATCATGTCAGCGAACGAAGTATTCGCTTACAACCCGAATTCGAAAAAGCAATTTGAGAAGGAATTCGGATCTTACGGTATAGACCTGAAAACTCCACTTTCAAACGCCGATCGACGACGACAAGGTTTCCTGTTTTTTCAAACGCCAGATAAGCGTCCCGTCGAGTTCTCACACAAACTGACTTTGGTGATCGAACGGCTGCCGGAGACGGTGAGTGTCGCAATTAACTAACGGGAAGTAATTAGGACCTATAGGACGTATAGGACCTATTGCGTTCGCACAAAAAAAAGCGGACGACCGGAGTCGTCCGCCCCTCTTTACCGAACCCCATCAACACTAACCTCGAGGTCCGGTTGCTGTGACAGTTATTTCGGTGCCAGCCGGTAGTTCAAGATCGCTCCGACCTTGGACATAGACCGAACCAGCTCCGGCGCCTGCGCCTATCACGGCACCAATGGCAGCGCCTTTGCCACCACCGGCAATGGCACCGATGATCGCGCCGACGGCCGTACCAATGGCCGCTCGTGTGACGGTACGATTAGTTTGATTATCGTCGTCACGCACTGCACCTTCTGTGTCTACTCGAACGACGTCTCCGTTAGGAGTACGTACGTTGTCCAGGATGCCGGCGAAGCGATAGCTCCTGCCGTCACGTAGACGAATCGTGTCGAAGTTCAGTGTCAGTTCCGAACGTCCAGTAATGCGTCCGGCGCGATCAACACCCGTTACATAACCGTCAATGGTTGCACCTTCGAACTGCCCTGGCGATCTTACCGTCATGGTAAACCGATCGTTCTCATGGACATTCCGGGTGGAAAGATCACTGTTCAGCACGCCTACTAGCTGCGTTCCATTTGGAACTACAAAATCGCCCGTAGCCGCAACATCACCAGTCGTGTTGGTATATTCAGGATTGGTCTCGTAGAGATTGAGCTGTGCGACGTCAGAAGACTTGTCGTAGTAACTTCTGACAACGACGGGCTGTGTAAATCTGTCGCTGTAAAGCTCTCGCGTGACCAGCAACTGACGACCATTACCAACGGCCTCAAAAGTTACGGTGAAATCCTGAGCCCGATCACCTGTCCGCGTAATAATCAGCCGGTCGCCGCTTAGGCTGGCTCGAACCCTCACAGTTCTGCCGCCCGCATTCGTCTCTACTTGGTCGCTACCATCTGCCACGAAATTGATTTGAGAAGCGCGAGTCGAGGCTATGGTCACTGCATTGCCGCGCTGATCGATCGCCAACATGTTCGGCGGATCCAATCGACGAAGCAGTGCGTCATAAGCACGCTGACGCTCGCTGATCGGTAGATTGCGAGTCGCCAAATCAGCAGCACGCCTTACATCATCCCCACGTGAACTATTTAGACGGTAGGTGCCGGTCAGAGCACTACCGTAGTTCCCATATCCGGAATCAGGATACGTGGACCAGTTCCAACTGACGTTGAACGCGCTTGCCAACTGATCCAGATCCTGTCGTAGCGCAGTCCAAGTATTCTCGGTTTGATACGACAGTTGCTGGCGTGTTACATAGTTGTTTAAGAAAGCAGCTTGCTCAAGCACGTTCCGAGCTTCCGTCGCACTCGCCTGCCGGCTGTTAATGCGATTGCGCAACTGCATCACCGCTGATTCGAACTGACTGAGCTCCTGTCGCACTTGATCGACAGAGGATCGGTCGTTGTATCCACGACGATTTAAATCCTGACGTAGGTTTCGACTGAAGTTAGTCGTCCGGCTGTCAATCCGTTGTACTAACTGACGCAACTGGAGATCGTTTGTTGGATAGTAGCCCGTTCCTCCGGTTGAGCCCGTTCCTCCGGTTGAGGTCCCGGAGCTCCATTGCCAATTCATGTTGTAGGCGAGCGCAAGCCGGTCCAAATCTGCACGCAGACTCTGCCAATCACGCGAGGCTGCATAGCCTACACGATAGTTATTGAAGAAGTTATCGATCAGCGCAGCGCGGTCCAGCACCAGGCGAACATCAGCAGTTGACGCGCGACGATAACTCAGGCGGCGGTCGAGTTGTGTAGTAGCAGTTGAAAACTCACCGATCAGCCGGTTCAGTTCATAAATCTGCGAGCTACTTAGGTTGCCGCGATTCGTTGAATTTTGAGTTGATTGTCGGAGACTGTCAGTTCGTGATTGGATTGAGCGAATCAGATCACGAACAGCACTTTCAGACGCGTTGTACTGTGCACTGCTGCTCACGGGGATTGCAGCCGTAAGCATCAAGCTCAGTACAGCCAGTAAAATTGTTTTGCTAAGTGTCCTCATGTCCTAACCTCCAGAAGTCCTTCCCAGGTAGTCTCCCTATATCTCAGAAGGTTTTTAGCAAGAGCCGTTCCGGGGGTTGTGTTCGGCGGAGGAAAGAGGAAATGCAGGCTTACCGCCATACATTTATAACGATGAACCTTAAATTTTGTGGGTTTAATACGCGGAAAAAGGCGGTTTTAACGTCTAAAGAGAGTGTTACAAAACTTTGCAGGTGTATGTCTTATAAAGTTCCAGTTTGGTGTAGGCCATGGCGCAGAAGGGCAATCCCTGGAGGGGTCAACGGGGCTACACTTGGGGAACTTGAAACATCCCCGAACTGTCCGTTAGGGGAATATCTTTACTAGCCTGTTGATCCGAACCCACCAGCACCGCGAGCTGTTTCACTCAACTCGTCGGACCAAGCGGCTTCCGGCGTTGCTATCTTCTCGATAATTAGTTGGCAAATCTTGCTCGCCGCTGGAAGTGAGATGGTCCGATCGCCTGTATTGTGGAGCGCGCACAACAGCTCGCCGCGGTAATCTGCATCAACAACGCCGGCCAGCACATCTAAACCGTGGTTCACTGCTAGACCAGAACGAGGTGCAACACGTCCATAGAAACCTTCGGCAATGGCAACCGAAAGTCCTGTGCGGGCCACGGTGCGCTGCCCTGGTTCGATTGTGAGATCGTCAATTGAATAAATATCCAGGCCAGCTGATGAGGAACTGCCGCGAGTTGGAAGTGTCGCCCGCTGATCTAATTGTTTGAAGTAGAGAACGTCCATGGTCTGATATCCGATACGCATATCGGGCACAACTAATCGTTCACACCTATCTCAACAAACTTATAAACACCATCGACTTTCCCAAACAGAAATATCTGCGCCCCGCAAAATATCTCATAGTAGTCCTGATCCTTTGTCGGCTTGGCTCGTGCGATACATCGTCGCATCCGCGGTGTAAAAAGCGTCGGATATTCTTTGATGAAGCCAGCTCGATCATGATCTTTTCCATCGAGCATGAACGGCAGCTTCGTCATGTCGGCGACGCGCTGCTTGTCATTTTTTGCGATCGCGTCTTTAAACTTCACCCAAAACGCAGTGAACTCGGGATCAGTTTTGGCGGTACGATTCTGCGCAACCGCTCCGCCAATGCCCATAGCAATTAATAAACTCGCGCTAATCACCAATTTTGGCCAACTCTGACTCATCATTTTCACATCTTCGGAAGCGTAACGCCGCGTTGGCCCTGGTATTTGCCGCCGCGATCTTTGTACGACGTGTCGCAAACTTCGTCAGATTCGAAGAACACAACCTGGGCCACTCCCTCATTTGCATAGATCTTTGCCGGCAGCGGGGTCGTATTTGAAAATTCGAGCGTTACATATCCTTCCCATTCCGGTTCAAATGGCGTGACGTTTACCAGAATCCCGCAACGAGCGTAGGTGCTTTTTCCCAGACAGATCGTTAGAACGTTTCGTGGAATGCGAAAGTACTCGACGGTGCGAGCCAGGGCGAAACTGTTGGGTGGAATGATGACGGAATCACCTTTGACATCGACGAAATTTTTCTCGTCAAATTCTTTGGGATCGACGATAGTGCTGTTGATGTTGGTGAAGAGCTTGAATTCATCTGCACAGCGGATGTCGTAACCATAGCTCGACGTTCCATACGAAACGATCCGCTTGCCATCAACTGCTTTCACCTGCCCAGGCTCGAACGGATCGATCATTCGATACTCTTCCGCCATTCTGCGGATCCACTTATCTGATTTGATACTCATCTGTGAATTCTTTTTGCGTGTTAGTTGAGCGGCACAGGATACAGGTCACGTAGGTGAATGACAATACCACTAACGGCAGTGGGGATTTAACCACCGCTCTTCAGGAAATTCACCGTTCCATCGCCAACAGTAAACTTAAAGAACGCTCCACCGGCACCGGCCCGCGCGCGCACGACTCTTTCAGTGATTCCCGGTTTCTGTCGCTCTTGCAGGCCGCCAAACGCATCGACAATCTTACCCGAACGAAGAACGTCGGCATCGATATCACCGTTGAATCCGACGGGTAGTTCGACATTCAGCACGCCTGCAGCAATACGGATCTCCGCGCCAGCGCCGCGCCAACTTCGAACAGGCACCACGAATCGAACATTACCTGCAGCGACCGTTGCCGAAACAAGTCCTCCGCCGACGCTCAGCAGGGTCTCACTTTCGGTCGCGCTCAAGCGCAGCGCTCCTTCAAAGCCCGAAACATTCACGGGACCGTGCCCGGCATTTATCTCAACATCAGTAACAGCCGGCACGCGAATTTTGTAGTCGATCTTCCATGGCAGGTTGAGTAGCTTTTTGGGAAAGTTTTTAGCGAGCCGTTTCATGAAGACACGGTCGTGAGTACCCGTGGTTAAGATGCTTAGATGGTTCGTGTCTTCGTCGAACACGAAGTTGTTAACGGCGGCTAATCGATCAAGATCTGCTTCTGTTTCCGCTTTCAATTCGATGTCAGCAATAACTTCAACTTCACTGCGGGACCAACCTTCGACTGTGACTGAGCCGCGAGGGGCGCCGATAATTGTGATGCTCCCGCCGTATCCAAATCTGCGTGCTTCGTGACGCGTAGACGTCCGAGTTAAGAGAACCGGGGCAACCACCGGTGGCTTTGTTTTTTGGAGAGCGAAGAGAGGAGATGCAGCGAGAACGGTAACGACAAGCAGGAGCAAAACTAAGAAACGCGTCAAATGGCTAGTCCTCCGCAGTCAAAGATAACACAAGGAATATCCACATAGATTCGATTTCGGATTTCTGAATGCGGATTTCGGATTTCGCGTTTATCAGATTGTTCCGTTTAAGGTGAAACGCGATTCGGTGTAACACGAAAATCCGAAATCCGCATTCCGAAATCCGAAATCGCAATCTGCGTAATCTGTGGATAGTGTTTATCTGCGGATGAAGGTAATCGCCCCGCTGAAGTTTGTCACCGACACTGACGATCTACCGTCGCCGACATCTCCCACGTAACGACGACCATCCTGAGTCTTGAAGTTATTATTCCAGAACTGACCCAACGTAATCTTCTTTGCGGGTGACGCGACGACGAGCCGAAAAGCTGAATCTCCGGGGATACGAATCGAAATATCGCCCTTGGTCGATTTGAATTCGTAGGTACCGCCACGAGAGAATTCCCCATCGAAGGTAATGTTGCCGATCGTGTTTTGCGCGATTACTTGAGTGGCGTTGATGTTAGTCAGCTCAATGTCGCCCTCAGTCGATACATGAGCGCGAACCGATCCGCCGCGTAGATCGCTTACTTTAATGTTGCCGCGTCGCGTTTCGAGATCTACAGACGACGTAATAGGGACCTGCAATTTGAAATTGACGTCGCCAACATCGCCACGTCCGCGATTGTCACCCATTACGTCGATCACGAGGGTTTGATCCATTTGTCGCGGGGAGATCTGAGCCTTCGGAGACTCCATGGTCGCCGACAGACGGATTTCATCACGATTCCATGATTCAACCGTGACCGTGCCAGAGATATTCTTTAGTTCGATGTGAACATTCTTGCCGGTGACAAAACGCTTTGACAAATGCTGTGGAGACTGAGCAGCTATTCGACTTGGCGCAAGAAATAAAAAACCAAGTGCCAATGCGGGAATGATGGCTTTAACTGTGGCAGACTGACCTAAGAAACTAATCTTCATCTCGTATGGGGCTTTTCAAAAAATCGAACTCCTTGTCGGCGCGAGTCAGCGCGAATCTAAAGATCCGAAAACTCCTTCAACAACGTAAGCTTGTCGTTTAGCGCTTCATTCAACATCTGCTCCGAAACGTCATCATGAGGATTTCTATTTAACTCGTTGAGCGAATCACTCACCGCTTGATCGATCACGCTCATGTTGCGGTCAAAAGTCTCGCGCATGTGGGCGCTCCAACGCGCCTTGTTTAATTCAACTCGCTGGTTCCAGTAGTTGATTACCTGCTGGCGCTGCCAGATTTGATCATTCACGCTGACATCAGTGTTAGTTCTTGGCGGATTCTCGGCGACCGTCGATTGCCAACGACGCAACCCCACAGTTGTTGCCACGGATACAAACAGAACAATGGCGGCAGCAAATGCCGCGAGCTGTGGCAACGACAATTCCCAACTCCGCGACCAGAATCCGGCGCGGCTCGCTTTCCCAGACTGCCGTGCACCCGGGCTATTCGCCGCGTTCTCAGCTTCAATGACATTTCGAATGCGCAGCCAGAGCGCTCTTTCATTGGGGGGCGCGTCATACTCGCCCCGGTGAGCCCGGCAATATCCCACTATTGTCGATAGGTCTTCGCGAACGCTGACGCAATCCAAACATTCGTCCAGATGACTCTTCAGTGTCGACTCATCGGCCCCGCTCAGCGTGCCATCTATCAAATCGCCAATAAGTTCGTGACATCTCTCGCAGTTCATTGCTTACCACCTTCGTTCTGTCGCGGAGTCGCCGTTTTCGGCTTAAATGCGACACAACCGTATTTCGGTTTTCGTCAATCAAGGGGAGACTGCGCAAAATCCATTCAAGGTAGTTCTGTTTCTACAGTCTTCGAGGCTATTCGCTTGCTTTCTGTTGCCTTAACAAGCCTCGCAATTTCATTCTCGCTTTGTGTAGTTGCGACTTCGAGGTTCCTACGGAACACCCTAGCATTCTGGCTATTTCCTCGTGTTCGTGCCCTTCGATATCGTGTAGGGTAAACACTGTTCGATAGCCGGGCGGCAACTGCGCTATAGCCTTATCCAAAGCGATCCGATCAACCACGGGCATGGCATTGGGGTTTTCCGTGCCTTTAACGATTTGCACAGGCGTTTCGCCGTCTTCCGTTGTTTGTTCCATGCGTACCCCGCGTTTGCGAAAGTGCATCAGAACTTGGTTGACGGTCAGCCGGTGAAGCCAGGTGGTAAAGGCGGATTCGCCTCGGAAACTGCCAATCTTTCTAAAGAGCTGTATGAAGACCTCCTGAGCGAGATCTTCAGCCTCAGAAACATTCCCGGTCATTCGCAGACAGAGCGAATAGACGCGACGATTATGGCGCTGGTATAGCTCCTCGAAAGCTCCCATTTCTCCCTGGGCGGCTCTCTGCGCCAGCTCATAGTCTGTCGTTTGCGGTGTCTCAGTTTCGGCTGCAGTCACGTGTTCATCTGCTCGGGCAAGCTGGAATCCGCCTTCCACGCTTGTTGGGCACGATTATCACGCTTCTGCTCTTTCAACGGAGCGGCGCCTGCTACTCGCAAAATACCGCGTGGGGATGCGGTACGAGGTGTTCAGGTACCCTCAACGCGGCTGTGATGCGCCGCTTCGAGCGCGTCGTTGCCTTACCCGACCCTAAAATGTGATTTTACTCAGCCGAATCAACAGCTTGGAAGTGGCCCTCATTGTCTTCCACGCCCTTCGGAACGCAAGAATTTAAAGCCCATCTTGGGTTAACGGGCCTTCCTAAATCTCTATTGTGCGGCTCGCCTTAAGATACGGGGAGAACTGCGGCCTGACAAGTCCCCGATTGTTCAAGGCGCCCGCTGTTCAATCACCAAATCGGAGTTGATGGACGAGACCTCAAGTCCAGTAGGTCCGGTCCAACGACCGGTATCCCACCGCTTCTGACACATGCGGTGACTGAATCTTATCCGAACCTTCCAGATCGGCAATTGTTCGACTTACCTTCAATATTCGATCGTAAGCACGAGCGGATAAACCAACGCGCGTCATTGCTTGTTCAAGCATCTGTTCGCTGGCGGCATCGATCCGGCAATAGCGACGGATCATCCGTGGCGTCATCGCGGCATTGGAAAATATCTTCTCGTTCGCCAAGCGTTTGAGCTGTCGCTCTCGGGCAGCGATCACGCGGTTGCGAATGGTCGTGGAACTATCTGTGTCCGGATGCGTATCGCCCCTTAACTCGCGAAACTTCACGGCAGGCACGTCAATGTGAATATCAATCCGGTCGAGCAAAGGCCCTGATATCCTTCCAACGTATCTTTGGATCTGGATTGGTGAGCAACGACATTCGCGTGTCGGGTCATTCCAGAACCCACAAGGACAGGGATTCATTGCAGCCGCGAGCATAAATGAAGCGGGAAAAGTCAATGACATCGCCGCTCGACTGATCGTGACCCGTTGATCTTCAAGCGGCTGACGCAGCACTTCCAACACGCTTCGATCAAACTCCGGCAATTCATCCAGAAACAAAACGCCTTGATGCGCGAGCGAAACTTCTCCGGGACGTGGTACCGCTCCACCGCCGATCAAGCCGGCATCACTGATTGTGTGATGCGGCGAACGAAACGGTCTCTCAGTCACCAGCCCTGATCTGCCGGTTAGGCCAGCCACGGAGTGAATCTTTGTCAATTCCAACGCCGCTTCAAACTCCAATGGAGGCATGATCGTCGGCAGCCGTTTCGCAAGCATTGTTTTGCCGGAGCCTGGTGGTCCGATCAAAAGAATGTTGTGTCCACCGGCACTCGCAATCTCCAATGCGCGTTTAGCAGACACTTGTCCACGCACTTCACGAAAATCGACTGTGTAGTTTTCTGTGTGCGAAAGGATCTCGGCCGGATCTACTTTCAAGGGCTGTGGCGGGTTGGGAGATCGCAACGCAGCCACCAGCTCGGTTGCGCTGCGCAAGTCTGCAACTGGATACACATTCACACCAGACACAACTGCAGCTTCTTTCGCGTTCTCTTCGGGGAGTATCACGTGACATATCTTTCCTTCGCGCGCCAGAATCGCGATCGGCAGTGCTCCCTTAATCGCTCGCACGCGGCCGTCGAGCGAAAGTTCGCCAACGCAGAGGGCGTGAATCAAACTTGTCTCTTCCGCGAGATCTCCGCCCGCCCCGAGGATTCCCAAGGCAATTGGTAAATCAAAACTCGCGCCCTCCTTGCGAACATCGGCCGGCGCTAGGTTGATTGTTGTTTTCTGAAATGGAAAGAAGAACCCGCAATTTTGGAGTGCAGCGCGGATTCGTTCTCGTGACTCACGTACAGCTGCATCCGGCAAGCCAACAATAGTGACGGACGCCGGCTGTTCGCTCTCACCGCGAGTAGGAGTTATGTCGACTTCAATGTCAACGAGGTCAGCATCGATACCGTAAACGGCTGCAGAGAGTGTGCGAAAGAGCATGTGAGGTAGCTCCTGATTGAGATGAGGAAAACGCGCGCTAGTTTAAGTCATGATTTACAGAATTAACAAGAAGAGCATCCACAGATACGCAGATTACACAGATTCAGAGCCTAACCGGCTAGTTTGAGTGATTAAGACTTCCTGCGAAAAAACTGCAAGAGTCAACTTAGCTGGTTAGGCTCTGAGTCTGTGTAATCTGTGGATAGCCCTCACCGTCGCCGTGACGGGGCGGAAGCTGAAGTCGGCAGGCGAACTTCCTGACCTGCCTTCAGCTCGGTGTCCGCGGTAATGCCATTCAGTCGAGCAACGTCGTTGGCATCGAGGTTGTGAGCGGCAGCAATACGCGCAATTGTGTCACCCTTGCGGGCTCGCACCGTCGTAAGCGCGGGACCTGCGTTTTGCGGTTCAGTACCGGGCTTAGCTCGCACCCAACGCGTCAACTTCACGTTGTTGTTTGGAATGACCAGCTTGCTTGTGTTCTTCAGATCCACGCCGCTATTCATTGCCTGCAACGCGGAAACCGGAACACCAACACGGTTGGCGACGGCTTGGAAGTCTTCACCGGGAGCGACAGAAATGATCCGCGCTGTCTCTCGGCGATCGCCCGGAATTCTCTTTAGTAAAGCAACGAACTGCTTCGAGCGGCCGGCGGGCACACGCACGTTATACGACTCTCCACGCGGTGTGATGTCTCGCTTCAATTCAGGATTCAGCGTTCGAATGTAATCGACACTCGTATCGGTCGCATCCGCGATAAGCTGCAAACTAGTCGCTGTCGGAACCTGTACTACGTCGTAAGACATTGCCGGATCCGCTTTGATTCCCTTGAAGCCATACTTCTCGGGATTCTTGGCAATCAGGATTACTGCGAGAATGTTCGGAACGTAGTTGCGCGTCTCCTGCAGGATGTATGGATAAATCACCCAGAAGTTTGCGGTTCCGGCACGAGAGATAGCTCGATCGATGTTGCCTTCACCCGTGTTGTAGGCAGCCATCGCGAGTTCCCAGTTTCCGTTGTAACGGTTGGAGAGCCACTTGAGATATTTAGCGGATGCACGCGTCGCCTGTTCGAAACTATTGCGCTCATCGACATACGCACTCAGTTTTAAGTCATAACGGCGAGCTGTACTCGGAACGAACTGCCACAATCCAGACGCAGCGGCCCATGAAACTGCACGCGGTCTCCACGCACTCTCAACCTGTCCTAACCAGGTGATATCAATCGGTACACCCTCTTCGTGGAAAATCCTTCGCGCCAGCTTCATGAACTGGCCTGAACGGCGCAGACCCGATTCCATCGTGGCACGCCCACGACCCTGATAATAATTTATGTAACCCTGAATGAGAGGATTAAGCGTGAATGCGAAGTTCACGTTTTGCTTCGCTTGTTCGAGCGCCAAAACATCTGCATCGGAAACGTTGGTTTCGTCGCTTGTCAAAACCAGTTTACTGAGCTCGTCTAAGGGTGAAGGTTCGAAACGCTGTTCGCGGAAGCCAACTTGCGGCGGCGGAGCCGGCTTTTGATCCTGCGATTGGTTCTGTGCAACGAGCGTCGTCGTAACCGGCGCGCCCAGTTGCTGCTGCGGCACTTCTTCGCGATAAATGCGTTCAACTAGTTCAAGATAAAAAGTCTGTAGACGCTGACTTGCACGAACATCAAGTCCCGACTCCAGGATCGTATCGACCGCCTTGTCGAATTCATCCCGAGCTTGTTCTCTCTTTTTATCTTCGAGGTTGAGTTTTCCCTTCCGGAAATGATCTTCCGACCGGGCTATGATCTGAGATATACGAGTCTCAAGCTGTTCAACTTCTGTAGGAATCGAACGTGCAGATGACCCAGCTGGGATCTGTGCAAAGCTAGAGGCTGGGGTGGCGACGAGCGCCGAAAATAATGCCGCACGGGCAATCAAACGAGGGAAGCTCGCTGACATTGATCGTCGTTACTCCTTCAACAGGTTGGCACTAAATCCTGGACCACTCGAACATCGGGCAGGCAGGATCACTTTGGTTTGCGCGGTTATCTAATGGCTCCTCAGTGATTTGGCTCGAAGGTTTACTTCGAAAAAGGAGCCAAAATCACTCCGGAGGTTACCACACGATTTTTTAGAGTGTCAAACTAAACCCTGACGGAAACAAAAACACTGAAACGGTGAACTATTCCACTGAAAGTACGCTCGTTTCTGAAGTTACAGATGCTCGCCTCTCAGCCTTGGGTTGCGCCGGGATTCTCACTAAAAACCATCCAGCGGAAACCAACGCAGGGTGACAGAATTCTTAACGCGCGAGGTTCTGATTCAGTTGCAAAAAGGTGCGAAATTGCAGACAGCGCGAATAGAAAGCGGCCCCTTCGCACGCATTCTTATGGCTGCTAGGGCGCCTTTGATTAAGCATCGTTTTGGTACAGCCGAAACTCAATTCTGTTTTGTAACAAAATGGTGAGAATCGTCCTTGAGCAACTAATCCCCAGTTTCCGGCCTTCGTAGCTGGCGGAACGCCTTTTGCCAACCTTATTCGAGAATTCTCTCCCAGCGTTATGCGCGTCGGCGAGGCACCCGGCAGGATTATCGTCAAAAGATCAAGTCGTCAGTCTTGAATAATTATGTCAACTGCAACCGAAGCCAAAATTCATGAGTTTCCCAGTGCGCCCGTAGAGCGGGTTACTCCCTATACCTCGATTACTCCTCTTTTTCTCAATCGTGAGTTGAGTCTATTGGAGTTTCATGCTCGAGTGCTTGAAGAAGCGATGGATAAAACCAACCCGCTCCTTGAGCGGCTGAACTTTCTTTCTATCTTCTGTTCCAATCTCGATGAGTTTTTCATGATTCGCGTGTCGGGTCTGAAAGAAGAGGTAGAACACAGCATCACGCATGTGTCGTCGGACGGTCTCACCCCCGAACAGCAACTCTTGAAGATTCGGCAAAGGATTTTGCCGTTGGTCGATTTGCAAGGGCGCGTGTGGCGGGAACAGATTCTCCCGCAACTTGCGACTGAAGGTCTACACATCGTTGATTACGATTCGTTGAGTCGTCATCAGCGCGCACACTTAAAATCGTACTTTCTCGAGAAGATCTTTCCAGTGCTGACGCCTCAGGCTGTTGATCCGAGTCACCCATTTCCGTTCGTCTCTCCACTAAGTCTGAATCTTGCTCTGATGGTCGAACCGCCGGACGACAAGTCTATAGATGGCAGTACGCTCACTGGTCCACGCTTCGTTAGAATAAAAGTGCCTTCCGCAGTACCACGGCTGGTTCCGATCGATTTAAGCGCGTCATCTTTTGTTCTGGTTGAGGAAGTGATTGAAGCGAACGTTGCTGCGCTCTTTCCCGGGATGGTTACGAATAAACCTCACAGGTTCCGAGTTACGCGCGATGCTGACATGGAAATCCGTGAAGAGGAAGCCGAAGATCTTCTGAGTCTGATCCAACAGGAGTTGCGACGCAGGAAGTTCGGTGTGCCTGTGCGGTTGGAAGTCTCGTCGGGTATGCCACAGAAGATGGTTGAGTATCTTACGCAATCACTTGATCTCAACGATACAGATGTCTATGTCGTGGATGTTCCCCTTAAGATTCAGGATTTGACCTCACTTTGCGAATTTGATCGACCGGATTTGAAGTATGCGCCTTTCGAACCGAGGATTCCGGAGTGGTACAGCGAGGATCGAACGATGTTCGAAACCATCAAGGAGCGCGATAGGCTGCTGCATCATCCTTTTGACTCATACCAATGTGTAACCGACTTTCTCGACCAAGCCGTCGATGATCCTGACGTGCTGGCGATCAAGATCTGCCTGTATCGCACTGGACCAGACTCGCCAATTCCTCCTGCACTTATCCGTGCAGCTGAACAGGGTAAACAGGTAACGGCATTAATCGAACTGAAGGCCCGGTTCGACGAGCAGCACAACATCGAATGGGCGCGCAAACTCGATCACGCAGGCGTGCACGTTGTATACGGCATCGTGGGTCTCAAGACGCACGGCAAATTGACGTTGGTCGTTAGAAACGAGAATGGAACACTGAAGCGTTACGTTCATATTGCTTCAGGAAATTACAATCCCACCACGTCATGTGTGTACACAGACGTCGGTATGTTCACCGCTGACGAACAGATCGGGCAGGATGCGACCGAACTCTTCAATTATCTTACCGGCTACTCGCGTCAAACTGAGTACCAGCGCCTGATGGTAGCGCCAGTAACCTTGCGCAATGATCTGAATACTCTGTTTGACCGCGAAATTGAGCATCAACGTGCGGGAAGGCCCGCTCGGATCGTCGCAAAACTGAACCGGCTCGCCGACAAACAGATGATTGAGAAGCTGTATGAAACAGCACGTGCGGGGGTGCAGATCGATTTAATCGTTCGAGGCATTTGCATGTTGCGGCCCGGTGTTCCGGGACTATCTGAGAACATTAACGTGCGAAGCGTAGTCGGTCGTTTTCTAGAACACAGTCGCATTTTCTATTTCGCTAACGGTGGCGACGAAGAGATCTACATCGGAAGCGCCGATTGGATGACCCGAAACTTGAAACACCGTATCGAAGTAGTTACGCCCGTGATGGATTTTGACGCGAAGCGTTACTTGAAGGACGTAGCTCTTGAGGCCTACCTGCGCGATAACGTTAAGGCTCGCCTCTTACTGCCTGACGGAACGTATGGCCCAGTTCCATCTAAGTCTGCCTTTCCCTTCAACAGCCAGGCTTATTTCATAACGTGTGAAGAGAGTCTTTAGATCCCCTCGTTTTTTAAGGCCCCCTAATGGAGATACCGCGTTGTCTTGTCTGTGAGGCAGTTGTACTTTTGCGTGGATAACCGTGCTTCAAACATATCGTCAGACTGTATCAAGGGAGTTGCTTATGACTTGGATCAAAAAGATGAGAGTCGTGGTTGCGGTCACACTAATCGTGCTTAGCGCTACGATAGATACTGGTTTAGCTAAACCGAAAAACAAAAAGGAGATCCCGAACGGAAAGCCAGTGTTATGGCGCACACCCACCGACATCAGGAGTCGCGATCTCTATTTGGGTCCCGGCGGGCAAGCCATGCGACCAGATCTGCAGCGGCTCACTTTTATTAAGGAAGAGAAGGGTGGGTATTCGAAGAAGTTTCGCGTTAAGGATGCGTCAGGTAGAGAGTGGGTCGCGAAGATTGGAAAAGAGGCTCAATCAGAGACCTCTGCCGTCAGATTGTTGTGGGCTGTCGGTTATGAAACCGAAGTTAACTATCTGATTCCCCGCGTCACCATTCCCGGAAAAGGCACCTTCAACAACGTCAGATTCGAAGCGAGACCAGATTCGATCAAGAGAGTTGACGAATGGAAGTGGAAAAACAATCCCTTTCTAGGCACCACAGAGCTTCAAGGGCTGAAGGTCATGATGGCGCTGCTGAATAATTGGGATATGAAGGATTCCAACAACAAAATCCTGTTCGTGCGCGCGCCGCAGGGCAGTGAGCTCAGGTACATCATTAGCGATCTCGGGGCGACGTTTGGCCATGCGAGCGGGACACCTTTCTTCTGGCGCATTACGAGGAGCAGAAACAATCCGAAGAATTATGCCAAGTCAGATTTTCTGCAGAAGGTAAAAGGCACACGTGTCGATCTGCATTACGGCGGCAGGCAGAGAGAGCTATTCAATAACCTTAGCGTCGACGACGCACTGTGGATGGGAACCTGGTTGTCGCAACTGAGCGATCAACAAATCAGAGATGCGTTTCGTGCCGCCAACTACACGCCTGATGAAATAAACCTGCTGGCGACCGCTGTTCGAGCCAGAGCGGACGAGCTAATCAGACTTGGACCAAGCGACCGCATCGGCCGTAAATGAAGCGCCAATGGCTCTGAGCGATAAGCGGAAGCGAGAGATTGCCACTCTCGTGATTGTGTTTACTTCGGTGTTGGTAGTAAGTGCGCTGTTAGTCTACTTCATCGCTGGACGTACACAGACGCGGACAGAAAACATACCTGAGCCGCAGGTGCCCGTGGCGTCTCCGCGCGAATACAGTAGTCGCGAGACGGCTGAACCAACACACGCACCTGAGCATCGCACTACTACAACTCCAGGATTCTTCGAGCGACTCTTCGGCAGTGGTTCCGAAGGTTACGACGCCAATGCGCATTGGGCCGACAACGTTGGGAAAATTGCGTTTAGGCTTTTGCTGGCGGCAATGCTCGGCGCGGCGTTGGCATTTAGGCCGCGGCAACGCATCCTGGCATTGAAACGCAATCCCTACGTTTCCCAAACACAGATACTGTTGGCGATCGTAGCGGCAGCACTGATGATAATTGTTGGTGATAATGCTGCGCGCGCCTTCGGGATTTTCGCCGCTGTATCCCTTGTCAGGTTCCGAACCAACATCCGTGATCCGAAAGAGATCACTGTACTGTTGATTAGTCTGGCGCTTGGTCTTGCTGCTGGAGTCGGTCGTTACGAGCTGGCGCTGATTCTGGTTGTTTTCTCGCTGTTGGTTCTATGGGTGCTGGAATGGCGTGAGCCAAGGTTGGTGAGTCGTTCAATGGCCGTGAAAGTTGTGAGTCGGAATGTGACATCAACGCAACGTGCGTTACGCCAAGTGTTCAAGCAGTACGGCTTCGACTCGGAACTACGCGGGATTGAGCGTCAAGGTGAAGAAGGAGCTACGGGAAGCCTGGTCTATTCCGTTGACGTGAGCCCGGATGTGACAACGGACCAGATAAGTGAAGACATTCTGTCGATCGACGACAGAAACAT
>DATBSH010000153.1:0-12613 GCA_036559885.1 Pyrinomonadaceae bacterium | reverse complement strand
TCAAGACGTGTGTCGAGAGTTTCCATCTCCAGGCGGGCCATCTCGCGCATTTCATTGTCATCGGACGTTTCAAACAACTCCCGTGCTCCGGCCAATTCGTTTTTGAGAGCCTTCCAGGATTGATACTTCTGAACAATCTCTTCCAACGATCGGTGTTGCTTTGCCGCTTTGCCGTACGCAGTTGGGTTTGCAAGCAATTCCGGAGACGAAAGCTCCCGCGTCAGCTCTTCGTATCGACTTTCGATTTGTTCAAGCTTTTCGAGCATAGGAATCCTTCTGGCCCTTCTCCGATTACGAAAGAGGCGCGAGCACAGGGTCAGCCGGCTGAGGTTCGAGTTTCAGCGATTCTTTCAACGCCTCAATCGCCACTTCCAACTGCTGATCGTCCGGTTCCTGTGTGGTTACATTTTGCAGCCAGACGCCGGGCTTAGTGATCATTTTGAAGAACCAGCCACCTTCCTTCCTGGCTGATAGTCGAATGATCTCGTACGACAGTCCGGCGACAACCGGAATGAGAGCGATACGGATGAGGAAGTTAAGAAACAGCGAATCAAACTTAATAACAGAGAACAGTAAAATTGCCACCAACATCACGACCATTAAGAAGCTCGTGCCGCAGCGCGGATGCTGACGTGGCTGCGGTCGGGCATTCGCTACTGTAAGGGGCAATCCAGCTTCCCAGGTGAAAACCGTCTTATGTTCGGCGCCGTGGTACTGAAATACGCGTCTAATATCCTTCAACAGAGAGAAGCTGAATATCATGATCAAGAAGAAGGTCATGCGAATCAGACCATCAATAATGTTGAAGCCCACCGATGGTCGCACTGGATGCAAGTATGTTCGGACTTTCGTCCATACACCCGAATACCATGCCTCATCGTTTGTCCCAGCGCGTGACGAAGTCGTGTTGTCGGCGGCTGCTGAAGTCGTGGTTCCACTTGTAGCCGCAGGCGGGACGGCCCAACCTGCTGCAATGAAGAGTGCATTAGTCAACAACAGTGGTGCGGCCACAAATAACAGTACGTTGAAGATCAAGGCGAAGATAATCGACCCCAGTGCAGCACTCGTACCGCCCTTCTTGAGTTCATCTTTCGAACGTGGCTGTGTCGGAACTGGAAACAGTCCCGGCACGGCGCCTGTCAGACCAGCAAAGTCTCCTTCGCCTTCTATGACTGCAGGCGTGAGAGCAATCTCAACTTCTTGGGCTTTCGTTTCTTCAGCATCGGCAAATGCCTCGCTTGCCGAATAGTTCAGGGCTTTTATACCCAGACCCATCGACTGAACGAGTACTGCGCCACCGCGTAAAACCGGTAACTTCAGCAGCGGGTATTTATCGCTCCACTTCGGCAGCCGTGCCGCTGTATTCACAATTGAGCCATCAGCCTTGCGAACCGCGATCGCATAAGCGTTCGGCGTGCGCATCATGACGCCCTCTATCACGGCTTGGCCACCGACAATTAAATCTCTTTCGTTCGCACTCATAAAGTAGGACAGTCTTTCAGTCTGTCTCGTAAACGTTGTTCTTAAAATGACAGACAAGAATGTCTGTCCTACAAACACTAACGCCGGGTTTGATGGTTAGCCACCTCTGCTTTGATGCACGAAAGGTGGCCGACCAAAAGACGCCGGCGTTCATAATACAGGAATGCTAATGCTGGTTCAGCAAAGTTAATCTCGCCAACTTACTGCGGATTGGCGGCAGTCTTCTTACCATAACGCTTGTTGAACCGGTCAACTCGACCAGCTGTATCAACGAGCTTTTGTTTTCCAGTGAAAAAAGGGTGACAAGCGGAGCAGATTTCAACGTGCAAGTCGCCTTTCTTCGTCGAGCGGGTCTTAAATGTTTCTCCGCACGCGCACGTAACGGTGATTTCGGTATATTCCGGATGAATGCCAGGTTTCATTACTTTCTTCTCTCGTCCCTCTGTATAGACGGCCTCCGGGCCTAAAGTTCAAACAAGTCATGATAGGGGGAGGCCCTAAACTGCGTCAAGTTGACGCTGTCGAAGTGGGATTGGAAGTGTGTTGACACGACGTAAATCGCGTGTTTAAATCGACTTTCGCCGCCCTTTGTACGAAGCACCAAAGCAATACGAGCAGCAACAGCCATCGGAAGGTGTGGTAGCGATCTCTTCTTTGCCTTTCGCCAGTCCAGGTAAGACTGTGTGTTTCGACGACACCTACAGGCTAGCGCATATCGGATACTGAGCCCCTCGGACATTTCATTGGGGCTATCGTCTTTATGGCAGAAGACACAAAGCAACCTGGTTCTCCTGAACCCACACAGCCCGACAAGAGCGAATCCGACCAAACGGCGACTGCACCTCCATCAGCCATTCCACCCGCGGGTAGCGTAGCGGGAGCCGATGCGGAGAAAGCGGCAATGGTGGAACAGGCGAAGAGTCGTGTTGCCGCCGTTAAAGAAACACTGACCGCCCCAGCGGATGCGGCCGGCACGCCCAAACCGCCTGTTAAGAAAAAAGACGAAGGACCCAAACCCGTCGACGCGAGCGGACATCGGTTGGTGAAGAACCTCCGAGCCAAGTTCGCCGATGATATCGGCGAGGCCGTCGAGTTTTTGAACCAACTGTCGGTTACCGTGGCTCGTCCGCGGATCGTTGAGGTTTGTGACTTTTTGAGACGCGACGAGAAGACGCCCTTTAACTACCTGTCGGACTTAACGTGTGTTCATTTCCCAAATCGGAAAGACGCGCCCTTTGAAATCATCTATAACCTGTATTCGATTTCAGCCAACGAGCGAGTGCGTCTGAAAGTACTGACGGACGAGGCGACTGAGGTTGAGAGTGTCACCAGTGTTTGGCCGGCAGCCAACTGGCTCGAGCGAGAAGTATTCGATCTGTTTGGCATTCGTTTCAGCAATCATCCTGATCTAAGAAGGCTTCTGCTACCGCCGGACTGGGAAGGTCATCCGTTGCGAAAAGACGTGGCGCTGGAGTTTATCGAGAATGAATGGACGAAAAAGCATCTGCCGGAGATGACTGATGTGCAGATGGAGCAACTGGAACAGCGTCGCGCTTACGGTCTCGAGATTTTGTCTGTGCCACAGGAGCGACTGATGCGCGATATTTTCCGTGACGAGAAAGAAGTGATGTCGAAAGATAAATAATTGCCGATTGGTGTCCGATACGCTTTAGCTTGTCGTGACTTACAGTGAGTTCAATCGGGCAGTAGTCGCATGTTGAGTCTGGCGCGAGTGACGACAAGCTAAAGCGTATCGGACACCAATCGGCAATTGGCAATTGGCAATCGGGAATGTCACCAAAAGAGATCGCCGCCCTTTACGATGCAAAAGTCTTCGATTCGCCCGACGCGGCGAAGGTGGCAGGGTTTGTTATTACGGAAACGCAACAGCCAAGGAATGTTTGGAACAAGGCGAGCGCCGCCAATGCTATCGTCTTGAAGCTGGTAGATAAGAAGAACAGGGGCGAAGCTGACGAAATCGGTTTAATTATAGAAGCGTGGCGTGTGACAGGCTGTTACAAACCACATCCAAGCGAAGAACCGGCGGCCTAATATATTTTCTGCAATAATTAAGGCAATCGTATGCACCAGGTAGAAATAGCGACCACTCAGGAAACACTCCTTGATACTCCTGAGATGGTCCTGAACATGGGACCGCAACACCCGTCGACTCACGGTGTATTGCGAGTGATCCTCAGGCTTGACGGCGAAACCGTTATCGATCTCGACTGCGACATCGGTTATCTCCACCGTGGGATGGAAAAGATAGCCGAGAACCGCATGTATACGCAGATCGCTCCTTATTGGGACCGGCTCGACTACATCGCTGCGGTTTCCAATGGCTTGGTTTGGGTGGAGACGGTCGAGCAGATGATGGGCCTCCAAGTGCCGCCGAGAGCTCACTATCTACGCACAATACTCACTGAACTAAACCGCATTGCTTCGCACCTTCTTTGGCTTGCCACTCATGCGCTTGATATTGGAGCCGTCACGGTGCTCTTGTGGGCACTGCGGGAGCGAGAAGAGATTCTCAAGATATTCGAACGACAGTTCGGCGCCCGCCTTACCTGTCATGCATGGCGCGTTGGCGGCATGCCTAACGACGCCTACGATGACTTCAGTACGGACGTCCGCCGGTTTGTGAACAACTTTCCAAAGCGACTCGACGAGTACGAAACAGTTCTTTCCGAGAACCGCATCTGGTTAAGTCGCACCGTTGGAATTGGAATCATCTCGGCAGAAGATGCCATCGCGATCGGTTTATCAGGCCCGGCGCTTCGCGGTTCTGGTGTCGCATGGGATGTAAGGAAGGCGCGGCCGTACGCCGCGTATGCCGACATGGACTTTGATATTCCGCTGGGCGAAAACGGCGACACCTATGATCGCTACCTCGTTCGCCTCGAAGAGATGCGGCAGTCGCGTCGCATCGTTGATCAGGCTCTCGATAAGCTGCCGGATGGTCCTGTCAATGCGAAGCTGCCGAAGATCGTTAAGCCGCCTGTCGGTGACTACTACCACTCAATTGAAGGTCCAAAAGGAGAAATTGGGTGTTACCTGGTTTCTGATGGAACCGCACAGCCGTGGCGGGTCCGTGTGCGGCCACCCTCATTCATCAATCTTCAGGCATTGAAGCAAATGTGCGTCGGCCATTTGGTTGCTGATGTCGTTGCGATAATTGGCACGCTCGACATCGTTCTAGGTGAGATTGATCGCTAACGAAAAACCTATGTTGCTGTTTGCCCCAATTGATTTTCTTAACGACCTGCTGCTGAAGTTCTTCAGCGGCGACACTATCAACTTCGTCATATGGCCGTTGATTCAAATTGGTTTGGTGGTGACTTTAGTTGCGCTTTGGGTGGCGTACGCAACCTATCTTGAAAGAAAGATCTCAGCTTTCATGCAAGCGCGACTCGGACCAATGCGTGTTGGTCCCTGGGGTTTGCTGCAACCGATTGCTGACGGTTTGAAGCTCCTCACGAAGGAGGACTTCATTCCGGAAAAGGCTGATCGGTGGATCTTTTTCTTTGCACCTTACATTGCAGTCGCAGCTGCATTCATAGTGTTTTCAGTGATTCCATTTGGACCTGACTGGGCGGTTATTACCGACGTGAATATCGGCCTGCTGCTGGTTCTCGCAGTGTCGAGCGTTGGCGTGCTAGCTCTGATTCTTGCGGGCTGGTCTTCGAATTCAAAGTATTCTCTGCTCGGTGCGTTGCGCTCTAGTGCACAGATGGTTTCATATGAAGTAGGCATGGGACTGGCGCTGATAGGCGCGTTGATGTTTGCGCGGACTCTTTCGTTATCCTCCATTGTCGCGGCGCAGCAATCGGATTCGATCTGGTTTGTGGTTTATCAACCGGTGGGCTTTTTGCTCTTTCTTGTAGCTGGTATCGCAGAGAATAATCGAGCGCCTTTCGATCTACCTGAAGCGGAATCAGAGCTCGTAGCGGGATTTCACACGGAGTACTCGGGTTTCCGTTGGTCGTTATTCTTCATGGCGGAGTATGCCGCGATGGTGGTTGTCGCTTCAGTCGCTACAACCGTTTATCTCGGTGGCTGGTACTTTCCGTTTGTCTATCGTTTGACGGAGGCGAACGGATATCACAATCTTTATGTGATCGTCAGTATACTGGTCTTTTTGATAAAGGCGTCGATCATTCTTTACCTCTATTTCTGGCTGCGCTGGACCTTGCCCCGCTTTCGTTATGATCAGTTGATGGACGTTGGTTGGAAGTGGCTGATTCCGGCCTCGCTGATCAATATTGGCTGGTCCGCATTTACGGTTTTTCTGGCGCAGGCTCTGGACATATCGAAGGTGCTTCATACGATCGAGCACGTCGGCAATCGTTTGAACCTGACGGCAGCCGGCAAGGTGTTTATGATTGTGATGGGTCTTATAGGCTTGATAATCACTGGTGCAGTGCTGTCGCGCATCAACTGGCGTTCAAGGGATTTCCATTTGAAGACGCAGCGAAGGAATATTCGTTTGGTGGATGTGCCTAAGGGTAAGCCTGCGGTATCCTGAAGACATTGCCGACCATGTGTCCGAGACGCTTTAGCTTGTCGTCAGATGCGTGAGATTGAAGGTTGATTTCATTTATCCTTGAATCTATTGGACGTTGACGACAAGCTGAAGCGTATCGGACATTAAATCGGCAATCGGCATTGGAAATGTATTTATGCCATTAGTAAAAGTTCCAAAACCAACGTTGTCACAGAAGATCAAACGGTTCTTCTTGATCGATCTCGTCAAAGGCCTTGGTCTGACGATGAAGTACAACATCGGTGCCCTGACCGATAAAGACTCCGTCGCTGGCAAAGGGATCTACACCGAACAATATCCGAAGGTACGGCCTGACGTGGCACCGCGCTTTCATGGTGCGCCGCGTTTGAATATGGATCCTGACACGCATGACACGCTTTGTATTGCCTGTAACCTGTGTGCAATTGCGTGTCCGGAAGACTGCATCGACGTCATACCAATGGACGTTGAGATCACGGTCGCCGGCAAACCCCGAAAGAAGAAGGTGCTTGACGAGTTTATTTTCGATACCTCACGGTGCATGTTCTGCGCGCTGTGCCAGGAGGCATGTCCGACATTTTGTCTCGAACTCACGCAAGATTTTGAACTTGCAACGTACTCGCGCGCGGGCTTTGTGTGGAACCGTGAGATGTTGGAACAGGGAAAAGAGACGGTGAAGTACACGAGCTAAGTCGTTGCCGATTGCCGATTTTTGTCCGATACGCTTTAGCTTGTCGTGACTTACAGTAAGTTCAAGTGCCGCGGTAATCGCACGTTGAGTCTAGCGAAAGTCACGACAAGCTAAAGCGTATCGGACAAAAATCGGCAATTGGCAATCGGCAATAAAACAGATCGGCAAACGGCATGATCCTATCCGGCTGGGAAGCCTTCTTCTTCTGGTTCTTTGGTCTCGCGGCGATATTCGCGGGATTGTTGACCGTCATGGCGCGCAACGCTGTGCACTGCGCGCTGTTCCTGATCTCTTCGCTCGTATCCGTCGCTGCTCTGTTCGTCCTGGCGCATGCTGAATTTATTGCCGGCGTCCAGATTCTGGTTTATGTCGGCGGTGTGATGGTGTTGTTTCTCTTTGTCATCATGCTCGTCAATGTCGGCGCCGAGGAACAAGGCAGGGAAGAGATCTTCAACAGACCACGACAGGTTACTGCCAGCCTCGTTTTCTGCTTTCTGCTTGTTGCGGGAGTGCTCTTCGCTGTCAACACTGGCTATCAGGAACTACAAAAACGCGCGGCAAATCAGATGGCGACAACTGGTTCGGACCAGGATAGCAATTTGCCTCCTACGGCAACTGGAACGAGCCGGTTAACTGCTCAAACTGAGACCGTCGGCGGCATTCTTTATCGATATGGTTCATTACCTTTTGAAATCGCCAGCGTGTTGTTACTCGTGGCCATCATCGGTTCCGTGATGTTGGCTCGTACTCTAAAGCAAGAAGTCTCTGCCGATGATGTTGATCCTGACGTTCTTCAGGAAGAAGCCAGGGAGCATCCAGAGGTTGCAGGAGTCGAGGTCAGTTCTTAACGAACAATATGTCAATCTTACTTTCACTTGCCGTTCTGCTTTTCCAGGAAGCAAGCGATGGTCGTGTTGCGCAGATGATTAAGGGTGTAAGAAGCCCTGACCTCTCGAAGTTTCTCGTCATTGGGGCGCTGCTTTTTATCATCGGTGTTGCTGGAGTTCTCACGCGCCGAAATATCATCGTTATCTTCATGTCTATTGAGTTGATCTTGAATGCGGCCAATTTGAACTTCATTGCCTTTTCCCGATACTTGCAGGAAACCGGGAGCGTAAATGCCTACGCCGGTCAGGTGTTCGCTGTATTTGTAATCGTCGTCGCTGCTGCTGAGGCGGCAATCGGCCTCGGCATTGTCATTGCGCTCTATCGCAACAAGGAAACGATCTGGGTAGACGAGATTGATTTGTTGAAATGGTGAGAGTTGATATTTAGTCTTCGGTCTTTGGCCTTTGAAAGACCGCGCACTTCCAAAGACCAAAGTCCAAAGACCAAAGTCCAGTACCAATGTATCGTTACATCTGGCTAGTTCCCTTACTTCCCCTTATCGGTGCGGCCGTTAATGGTTTCTTCGGTCGTAAATTCCGCTTCTCTGAACAACTAATTGGCGGCATCGCCGTCGGATCTGTCGCGCTCTCGTTTCTCATCAGCGTCGCCGCAATTATCTCCTACGGCTGGGGAAGTCACGCCCAATGGCCAAACACATACGTCACGAGTCAGGATGGCGCGTTCAAGTTTGACTGGATACCGGGCGGCGCCGTCCTGCAAACGCAGGGTGACGAAGCGCGCCTTTCAGCTGAACTCGACAAAAAGGCTCGGGAAAAATTCGCCGCAATGACGCCGGAAGAGCGCCAGACGAACCCTGCCGTTCTCGTAGGCGCTGCCATTACACCCCGCTCATCAGTACTCAACGTCGAATGGAGCTATCAACTCGATCCCTTGTCAGCGGTGTTCATGTTGATTGTTACGGGCGTAGGGTTGTGCATTTTCGTATTCGCAACTGGTTATATGCACGGCGACGCCGGGTTCTACCGCTTCTTCGCGTACATGGGATTATTCATGTTCTCGATGCTCCTCCTGGTGATGGGCTCGAACTTTGTAATGATGTTTGTGGGCTGGGAAGGAGTCGGGCTCTGTTCCTATTTGCTGATCGGCTACTACTTCGATCGGCAGGAAGCTGCTAACGCCTCACGCAAAGCATTCATCACCAATCGCATCGGCGACTTCGGATTTGCGCTGGCCATCTTTGCAGTAATCGCCACGTTCGGAACGGCGCAATACACAGATGTGTTTGCGCAAGCGAAGGAGTTTCCAATCGAGCTGGTTGGCACGTGGGGTCTCATGTCGTGGATCGCGCTCGGCTTGTTTGTCGGAGCCTGCGGAAAGTCAGCCCAATTACCGCTTCACGTTTGGTTGCCTGACGCCATGGCTGGACCAACGCCCGTCTCAGCGCTAATTCATGCGGCCACAATGGTTACTGCTGGTCTGTACATGGTGACACGCACGAATGTGATCTTTCAGCATTCGCAAACGATGTTACTTGTAGTAACCCTGGTTGGAGCCGCCACAGCAATCTTCGCTGCGACGATCGGCATTACGCAGAACGATATAAAGAAAGTACTGGCGTACTCGACGGTGTCGCAGCTCGGATTCATGTTCATGGCTTGCGGCGTTGGCGCATTTGTCATTGGCATCTTTCACGTGATGACACACGCCTTCTTCAAAGCACTGATGTTTCTCGGTGCAGGCAGTGTGATCCACGGCATGCACCACGAACAAGATATGCGTCGTATGGGTGGTTTGAAGAAATACATGCCCTACACATATCTCACATTCCTGGCAGGATGGTTGGCCATTTGCGGCATCATTCCTTTCAGCGGCTTCTGGTCGAAAGACGAAATTCTTTGGAACGCTGCTTCGACCACGCACATTCCGCTCGGTTGGATTGTGTGGCTAATCGGCACGATCGCTGCCACGTGTACCGCGTTCTATATGACACGGCTTGTGGCAATGACGTTTTGGGGCAAAGAACGATTCCTCGAACCTCCGGCTGGCGGAGAAGCAGACGAAGCATATGCGTCCGCTTACGACAAAGGCCTGAGTTCACACGATGCGAAGCTCGCGTCTGCTGGTGATCGGCCGCGGCACGAACCGGGAGAACACGTTGGCCGAGTCGATCACCACGTGCACCTTCCTCATGAATCGCCGCGATCTATGGTGATCCCGCTGGTGGTTTTGGCAGTTTTGGCAACCATCGGTGGCTTCGTTGGTGTTGGTCCAGCTTTCCGCTTCATGGGTTGGGGCGAGCACCCGGGTGGGAAGCTGAATATTGTTACTTGGATGAACCCGATTATTTGGAATCCCACGACCCATGAATTTGGCTCAGCTGAGGGTGGTGGGCATGCGGGTACCGAGGTGGCGCATACCGAACTTGTGCCGGCGCCTCCGGAAGCACTCGAGCGTTCTGAAGCTGGTGTTTATGGAAACGTTCACACAACATTGGCTCAATCGGTCGAGCACGGAGTGCATAATGAACTCGCAACCGAGTGGCTCTTCATCGTCACTTCTCTGATGGTCGCGGGAATCGGCATTGGCTTGGGACTCTTGTTCTACGTCAAAGACACGCGACTACCGGACATCTGGGCGCAACGACTACGTCCTCTGTATCAGGCGAGCTATAACAAATACTGGGTTGATGAATTTTATGGATGGGCGATAACACGCCGGACCATGGATGCCGCTCGAGCTGTCTATGCTTTCGATGCGAAGGTCGTCGACGGCATCGTGAATGGACTCGCAGCCTTAGGTCGACTCTCCAGCCGGATTGTCGGCGGCATTGATAAGTATTTCGTCGATGGATTAGTCAACACTATAGCTGCTTTCATCATTCGTTTGATGTCACCGCTGTTTCGCGCGGCACAGACGGGTTTCACGCAGAATTATGCTTTGGTGATGGTCCTCGGTTTGATGTTGGCGGTCGCGTTGCTGTTCTGGCCTGATATTGCGGCTCATTTACCGAAAACAAAATGAACAATTCCTACATTCTTTCATTTGTAACCTGGATGCCGGCGTTGGGCGCGATCGTCATTCTCGCTTTATTGAGGAAGGACCAGTCGGGCCTGATTAAAAAGTTCGCGACCGCCTGGTTCGGTCTCGACTTTCTCGCGTCTCTTTACCTGCTCACGTACAACCGATCGACAGGGGGAATGCAGTTTCTTGAGGACCACACATGGATCCCGATCATCGGCGCGCGGTATCAGATGGGTGTTGACGGAGTCGCAGTCTTATTGATTCTTCTAACAACTCTCCTCGGCGTTATCTCAGCGCTGTCATCCTGGAGTTACATAGAGAAACGCGAGAAGGAATACTACGTACTTTTGCTATTACTACAGACATCGGTTATCGGCGTGTTTGCTTCGATGGACCTCTTTCTGTTTTACCTTTTCTTCGAAGTTTCGCTTGTGCCGATGTATTTCCTGATTGGCATTTGGGGTGGCGAGAATCGTTTGTACGCGGCGATAAAGTTCTTTCTCTACACACTGGTTGGATCCGTTGTCATGCTGTTAGGCGTTTTGAAGATGTACTTCCTGACGCAAGACGCCGGCTTAGTAGCTAAGTTAAATCAATCGACGATTAACTTACTGGCGGGAAATACCCAAGCCGCCCAACTGGTTTTCAATACAGTTCAGGAAGCAGCGCGAAACGGAACCGGAACATTCAACATCATCTTCATGCAAGGCATCGGCTCTGTAATGGAGATGGGCACAATGCAGATTTTGTTATTCGTTACGTTCGCTCTTGGCTTCGCGATCAAGGTGCCGATGTTTCCGTTTCACACCTGGTTGCCGGATGCGCACGTTGAAGCACCCACTGCAGGCTCAGTCATTCTTGCAGGCATATTGCTGAAACTCGGAACCTATGGATTCTATCGTTTCAATCTGCCGATGTTCCCCGGAGCCTCGAAAGATGAAAGCTCCTGGGTTACTGGATTCGGAACGTTTGGTGTGCGCAGTGTCATGGTGTTTTTGGCGATCATCAGCATCATCTATGGCGCGCTCGCTGCGATGTACTTCGTCGTAAAGAGAGACGGCGACGTAAAGAAGCTTGTCGCCTACTCCTCAGTCTCGTCGATGGGAATGGTGATGCTCGGTTTGTTCGCATTGAATCCTAACGGCGTGAACGGCGGTGTCCTGCAGATGGTCAATCATGGCATCTACTCTGGCGCGCTGTTCCTGTTGGTAGGAATCATCTACGAGCGACGACACACTCGAAAGGTTTCAGAATTCGGTGGTTTGTCGCATGTGATGCCGGGCTACGCCGCGATCTTTCTCGGAATGGTGATGACTGCGATTGGCCTGCCGTTGTTGGCAGTGTTCATTTCGGAATTTCTTGCACTGCGGGGTGCGTTTGAATCGAACCCGTACTGGGCCGGCTGGGCGGCGCTGGGAATCATTCTGAACGCAGGATATTTCCTTTGGCTCTACCAGCGGATGTTCTTTGGCCAGATCGACAATCCAAAAAATGCAAATCTACCGGATTTAAACATCCGCGAGTGGGCTTATATGGCGCCACTAATGATCATGTCGTTATGGATTGGTGTTTATCCGAAACCATTTCTCGCGTTCATCGAGAAACCAGTGAATGCGCTCGTGAAACAAGTGAAACCTGATTATCCGATTCCGGGAATGCCAGTGCCGTCAGGTCCTGAACGAGCGGAGAAATGATTGCCGATTGCCAATCGCCGATTGAATGAAGCCTTGAACTAAGAACGAAGAAACTAAGAGGCAAGAAAGACCTAAGACCAAAGACCGAATGCTCCTGCTCCAGGCAAACACAACGTCCCTATTCAACCTAGCCGATCTTCAGCTGATCGCGCCTGAGCTGATTCTCACTTTCTGTGCCTGCGTCGTCCTGGTGATGGAAGTGATTCTTCCTTACCGCAAGACAAAGCTCACGGCTTACTTTGCGTTGATTGGCGTTGCGCTCGCAGGTGCGTCGCTTGCCGTCCAATGGTTGTCAATGAGACCTGGAGTGTCGATCGATGGTTTCTACGGCATGGTTCGCATTGACGGATTCGC
>DATBSH010000152.1:0-6828 GCA_036559885.1 Pyrinomonadaceae bacterium | reverse complement strand
CACCTGCATAGATGTGCGCGTGCGTAAACTGGGATTGAAGAAGACGAGTGCGACTGAATGTCCGGCTAAGGGCTTTGAAGTGTCCTCACCCTTTTTAAAACGGAACCCAGCGTCGAGCAGTTGCTCAAGCTCCGCCCGAGTCATATCGATTGTGCTGATAAAGTTTCCTGACATCGTGTTAAAGCCTTTATCCATTTCCAACCGCTAACGGCGCGGATTTAAAAATATCTCTTAACGCGCTCACAAACAGACTCATCTCAATCCGTTTAAGGCAGAGCGGAGGTAAGAGCCGCAGCACGTGCGGATTGCTGGACGTGCCCGTAATAATTCGCCGACTCAACAATTCCTTGTGAACGTCTGCCGCTTTATGACGAAATTCCACTCCCAGCAGGAATCCAAGACCATGAACATTCACGACGTCGTCCAACGGCTTCAACTGCTCGCGCGCGTAAGCCTCAACATCCCTCACATTGACAAGCATCTGATCGTTTTCAATTGCCTCGAGCGTTGCGGATACTGCTGCCATTGCGAGCATGCCACCGCCGAAGGTTGTGCCAAGATCGTTTTCCTTAATGGTACTGGCAACGACTTCTGTAACTAAGCAAGCACCGACAGGAATACCGCTGCCAAGCGACTTCGCTAACGTGATGATGTCAGGCGCGACTCCAGCGGCAGCTTCGCTACCAGAGAAGAACCATTCGCCTGTGCGGCCCACGCCTGTTTGCACTTCATCGAAGATCAGCAAAGTACCAACTTCATCGCACATCTGTCGGAGCTCTCGATAGAAAGAGGCGGGCGCCATCCGCACGCCAGCCATTGATTGGATAGGTTCCAGCATTATCGCTGCGACTGAATCGTCCAAAACGGCGCGAACGGAATCGATGTCGCCGAATTCCGCCGAGATGTGACCGGGCACGTTCGGTTTCCCGAGTTCCCTATACTTGCCGAGAAATGTGGCGCTGATTGCGTCAGCCGTACGGCCATGAAAACCACCGCTGAACGTTATGATTTTTTCGCGGCCCGTGTGCATCCGAGCCATCCGCATTGCATTTTCGTTGGCTTCGGTTCCGGAGTTGCAAAAGAAAGCTTTCGTTAGATTATCCGGTGCGAGCTGGACCAGTTTTTCCGCAGCGCGGGCACGAACGTCCGAATACACGAGATTGGAATAAAAGAGGAGTTTCTGCGCTTGGTTACTAATAGCCTTTACCACGTGGGGGTGACAGTGGCCGGTGCCGGCGACCGCGTGGCCGCCGTACAGGTCGAGGTACCGCTCGCCGTGATTCGTGTACACCCAGACTCCTTCGCCGTATTCCGCCGCGATCGACATTTTCTTGTAAGTGGCGAGTTGGTATCGCTCTTCCGCCGTGACGATTGCGTCAAGCGTGCTACTGGCCGTCGCTTTCATCCTGCTCTTGCTCCATCTGGAATCGCTTTTTCGGGAATCGCCAACACCGGCACCAATCCATCCGCGTAACCGATGTCGAACAACATGCCTTCTGAAGTTTCGTTTCTCATTTTCTTGGGCGCCAGATTCACCACAAACAAAGCTTGCTTGCCTTCGATCTCTTTAGGCGTTTGTCGCTCCTGTTTCAAGCCGGCGACAATCGTCCTTCTGTGATCCCCGAAATTCACCGTGAGCTTCACGAGTTTGTCGGAATTTGTAACATCCTCCACAGACAGAATTGTTCCGACGCGGATGTCGATTTTTTCTAGATCCTCGAGCTGAAGGGTTGGTTTTATGTCAGCGGGTTTGAAAGTCATAACAACAAATTTAAGCAAAGAAATTAGCTGCGGCGACAAGTCGCAGCAGACCAAAGCGGTGACAAGTCACCGCACTCCAAGGAGTTGAACCGATCTTCAGCTACGGATTGGTTCCCACTAACATCAGACCAGTTGTTTCTTCGAGACCAAACATCAGGTTCATGTTTTGGATTGCCTGACCGGCTGCGCCCTTAACCAGGTTATCGATCGCTGAAAAGACAACGATCTGGTTGCCGCGTGTAGCAAAACCGATGTCACAGAAGTTCGTCGTTTTCACCCAGTTGATATCTGGCGAGCCTTGCACGAGCCTTACGAAAAAACAGCCCCGATAAAAACTTGAGAACACATCACGCAGCCGGGCCTCTGTCAAGGCCTGCCTGGTCTCAACATAGATAGAGGCAAAAATCCCTCGCGCGACAGGTAGCGAGTGGGTCATGAAAACCAACTCGCTGGTCCAATCACCTACGCTTCTTAATTCCTGCTCGATCTCCGGAACGTGTTGGTGAGTGAACGGCTTATAGGCGTAGAACGAATTCATCCGCTGAGGATGGTGCGTGTTTGCAGCTGCCTTCGCGCCAGACCCGGAGGATCCAGTCTTCGCGTCGACAATGACTCTTCCGGAGATCAGATCATTTGCCACCAGCGGAGCCAACCCCAAGAGTGTCGCGGTTGCGAAGCAGCCAGGGTTGGCGATTAATCGCGCGCTGTTGATCGCCTCCCGATTGGTTTCTGTTAGGCCGTACACAAACTCCGCCTGTGCCGCCATCGCAGTGTGCGCTTGCTTGTAATGCTTCTCAAACTCTTCTTTACTGCGTAGACGGAAGTCACCTGAAAGATCGATCGCTTTTACGCTCGATGGGAGTTTCGGAACGACATCCATTGCCTTTCCGTGCGGGAGCGCAAGAAAAACACAGTCGATCTCGTTGAGAGTCGAAAAATCCTCAGGAGCTGAGGTGAACGTTAGGTTTGTGAGACCCTGCAGATTTCGATGAACTTCGGTGACAGCTTTTCCTGCTTGTTCGTTGGCCGTAACAAAAGCGATTTCAACATTCGGATGAAACAGTAGAATGCGCAGCAATTCGGAACCGCCGTAGCCGGAGCCTCCAAAAATACCAATGCGAAGTTTTTTCTGAGTCATCGTCGTTTAATCTCGAGCGAAAGCTTCAGTCGAGTTTTGCGTACGACACGACAAGCTAAAGCGTATCGGACATCAGAACAGCTGAAGCGTATCGAACATTCGCAAGCTTCTCATTAATCAGTTGGAAAAGCGCTGCGCCATCACGTCGAGCATTTGCAGCCGGAACACCAAATTCGTTTCGAACATAGTCCTCACCCATTTTTGAATCGGTCACTGAACCCGCAACCACATCGATCTCGATTCCACGACGTCGCATTAGTTCGATGCCACCCCATGCTCCAACGTAATCTGAAGCACAGAACACCAACGCCGCCGTAGCCTCTCGAATTTCCGGGTCCTCAAACACGGTTTCAACTGAGTAGCCGCCGAGAATTCCATCTCCCATCTCAATCACGATTAAATCAGGGGACTCCTCATTGAGACGAGCAATGATGGCTTTGGCTGTTGGCGCGAGATCTCCGACAGAGACAGTCGACGGCAATCCGCAGTCGAGAAAGCTCGCCGTTGCTACCGCGCCATGATCGGCCATGTTCAAGGTGTCGCGCAGGCACGCTATACCGGAGAGCTTTGCCGCTGCGACCCGTAGACCGCAGCGCGTCGCCTGCTTGATCAATTCAGTCGCCGCGTACGTCTTGCCGCTGTTCATGCTGGTGCCGGCAATCATTACCAGGGGTGCCGTTTCGCCCAGGTTGCTCCGCGCCGGCAGCGCAGCATAGGCAATGTTCAGCACGCGATCGTTCTCGTCACAGACGAGTCCAATCACCTGTAGTCGAATGGCATCTCCAAGGCTTGAGTGATGACCGGTGCAACAACCGATCACACCGCCCATATTCAAGAGATGGAGTTCATCGCCGGCGGTAACAGAAGCCGGAACATCGCCGACAAATCCTTTTAACGCCCGACGCCTGCCGAGCACACCAATCAAGAGATCACCTGGATTTATCTTGGCCAGGCGGCCCGTCGGTAGTTCGAGCATGTTGTAGGTGGCGCTATCGGTTAACGCGCGTACGACCACCACATCACCGGCACGTGGAGAAGCAGAGGAGTCAACCACAGCAACCGTCTTCGACAGGTTCAATGGCGAGGTAGCGGAGCCCATTTTGTCCGCGTCGATGATCCGTGTTGTTTTCATGCTCACTTAATACCTCCTAAGCGCAGCCTAAGCGCGTTCAATTTGATAAAGCCTTCGGCATCGCGTTGGTTGTAAACGGTGTCAGCCTCAAACGTCGCGACTTTTTCGCTGTAGAGCGAATGCGGTGAACGTCTTCCAACAACGATCGCATTGCCCCTAAACAGCTTGAGCCGGACGTCTCCCGTCACTCGTGCTTGAGTCTCGTCGATGAGTCGCCGCATCAAAACAGATTCGGGGGCGAACCAAAAGCCGTAGTAGACGCTTTCCGCGAACTTTACTCCTAGCGAATCGCGCAGGTGCATCACCTCGCGATCGAGAGTGATTGATTCAAGCGCGCGATGCGCTACATGCAGTATGGTGACGCCCGGCGTTTCGTAAACGCCGCGAGACTTCATGCCGACAAAACGGTTCTCAACAAGGTCGACGCGACCGATACCATGTGCGCCGCCGGCTCTGTTGAGAGTCTCGAGCAACGATACCGGGTCTAATCTCTTTCCATCGATGGCGACGGGTTCGCCATTCTCGAAGGATATTTCCAGGTACTGCGGCTTTGACTCCGCCTCTTCGGGCGAGCGTGTCAGTTGAAAAATATTCTCCGGTGGTTCTGCCCAGGGATCTTCCAGGATTCCCCCCTCATACGAGATGTGCATCAGGTTCGCGTCAGTGGAATAGGGCTTCTCTGCTGTTGCCGTTACAGGAATCTTGTGTTGTTTCGCGTAGGCAATCAGATCTGTTCGACCCTTGAACTCCCATTCACGCCAAGGTGCGATGACCTTAATGTCAGGCTGCAGCGCATAATAAGTGAGCTCAAATCGCACCTGGTCGTTGCCTTTTCCGGTTGCTCCATGGGCAACAGCATCTGCGCCCTCCAAACGCGCGATCTCGATCTGGTGCTTTGCGATCACCGGCCGCGCCAACGATGTTCCCATCAGGTAAACGCCTTCGTAGACAGCATTGGCTTTTACCGCGGTCCAAACGTAGTCGCGAACAAACTCCTCCCGTAAATCTTTGATGTAGAGCTTCGACGCGCCGGTCTGATATGCCTTCTCCTCAAGACCTTTTAGTTCCTGTCCTTGGCCAACATCGGCGCAGTAACACACAACCTCACAGTCGTAATGCTCCTTAAGCCAGCCCAGCATCACTGACGTATCGAGGCCGCCCGAATAGGCCAGGACGATCTTGTTAATCTTCTTCTCAGTCACTCTTCATCCTTTTTTCGTCAATAGGACACATATGACCTATAGGACCTATCTGTCTTACCAAACACGAACGATCATGAAAACAGCTCCCAGATCTTCTTAATTGTTGGCCGCTGTGCTTTCGCTTCGCGCACGGCAATGAAGATCGTGTCTTCGCCCGCGATCGTTCCAACTATTTCCGGAATCGCCGCCGCATCGATGTCCACGGCAACCGCTGATGCGCGTCCGGGTTCGGTGCGAGCGATTACTAAACATTCCCCCGCGTGATCTAAACTCACGAGACCTCGAGCAGCCGCGCCATTCGCCTGTGGTAACGTGTATACGCCGTGATGTTTGACGACGCCGAGGTCTTCGAGGTCTCGAGATACGCTCGACTGCGTGGCTGGAACTCCCCCGCGCTCCAGCAGGTCACGCAGTTGTTCCTGCCTGCCGATGGGCTTGGCCCGAATCAGGCTGAGGATTTTCTGTTGCCGCTCTCTCTTGTTCATACATTCATTAGGCCTGCATTATGCTTTCTGATTGCATAATCAGTGCATAGATGCATAAACTAGCATTTCGGTTGGAAGTCCGTCAATGAAGACGGGCGCAGGTAGTAGCCGAAACGGAGGCGGGATGGCTGAGAAAAAGAACCTCTGGGGTGCGCGGTTCAGCAAAGTTGCGGACGAGGGATTCGCCCAATTCAATAGCTCCTTCACTTTCGACGCGCGATTGTTTGAGGTCGACGTTCGCGCCAGCATCGCGTATTGCAACGCCCTGGTTAACGCCCGCGTACTCACGCGAGACGAAGGATTAGCAATCACGCAGGCACTGCAAGCGGTCCTTCAGCGAGCCAGAACTGATCCAGCCTATATTGCTGCCGATGAAACCGCGGAGGATGTCCATTCCTTCGTCGAAGCGCGCCTGGTTGAACTGACAGGAGACGCAGGTAGAAAACTTCACACCGGTCGCAGTCGCAACGACCAGGTTGCCACAGACTTTCGCATGTGGATGCGAGACGCGGTTGACGAGTTAAAAAATGAGGCGCGTGTATTTCAAAGTGCATTACTAGACTTCGCGGAAGCAAACAGAGAGGTTGCGATTCCAGGCTACACACACTTACAGCGGGCACAACCGATTCTGCTGGCCCACTGGTGTCTCGCCTATTTTGAGATGCTCAGACGAGACAATGAGCGTTTGAATGAAGTGCGAACGCGCGTAAACGTTTTACCATTAGGCTCTGCGGCTTTGGCCGGCACGTCCTTCCCAATCGATCGTGAGGCACTCGCTCATGAACTAGGCTTTGATGCTGTTTCGAAAAATAGTTTGGATGCAGTTAGCGACCGAGATTTTGGTATTGAGTTTGTGAGTGCGTGCGCGCTCGCGATGGTCCACCTATCGCGTTTGGGCGAGGACATCATTCTCTATTGCACGAATGAGTTTGGGTTTTTCGAGTTAGGAGATGCTATTGCGACGGGCTCCAGCCTTATGCCGCAAAAGAAGAATCCAGACTCGATGGAGCTGGTCCGCGGCAAGAGTGGTCGCGTGTTTGGACATCTGCAGGCTCTTCTCACAACGATGAAGGGTCTGCCACTCGCCTACAACAAGGATATGCAGGAAGA
>DATBSH010000151.1:0-40334 GCA_036559885.1 Pyrinomonadaceae bacterium | reverse complement strand
CCCAATCCGTTCAAACACTCAACTACAGAACGGGAGCGAAGCGACCGATTCCAACTAGCCAGTCGCTCAACCTACGCTGCAATCGGTCGCTTCGCTCCCGTTCTGTAGTTGAGTGTTTGCTATACATTCATTTCTCCAACGCAACTTTGAACATGGCCAATCGCGATGCATCGCCTTTGGAAGCGACCGATTCCAACTAGCCAGTCGCTCAACTTACGCTGCAATCGGTCGCTTCGCCCCCGTTCTGTAGTTGAGAGTTGGGTCACGTTCCTTCTTTCTCCAAGACAACGACGCCTTTGACATACTCCTGGCTGTGCATGTCTAAGCGGAGCGCGCCGTCGATGCTTTCTAACGACCTGTATTTATGGGTAATCATCACGCTCACATTAATCTGCTTCTCCTCGATCAAGTTCAACGCGCGGCGGTAGATCGCCGGTCGGCCATCTACGTCAAAGCCACCCGACGCTCCGACCGTGGTGACAAGCGTCGGTTCCTTGAATAGGAGATTGTTCAAGACACTCAAATTTGTCCCTTTGTGGCCATGGCCGTAGAGCAGCACCGTCGCCTGTTTCCTTATCACCTGCGGGATTGAAGCTACGACTTGGCCAGCACCGGACGCCTCGATTAAGTACTCCACACCTCGTCCGCCAGTGAGTTCGTTTACCACGTCTGTCAATCCTGTTTTGGATGGATCGATCGTTTCACTCGCGCCGAGATCGTTGGCTAATTTCCGCTTGACCTGATTTGGATCAGCAACAATCAAGATCCCCTCATAACCAGCAACTTTACGGAGGTATTGAGTGAACAGCAGTCCCGCCGGACCTGCGCCGCAGATTAAAGCGCTACGAACCCGTCGTTCCTTCGAATCGTTATTGATGGCGTATCGCGTTGGCGTCTTCACAACAGTTTCAGATGAGTGAAGCACGCAACCGAGGGGTTCGACGAGCGCCGCTTCCGCTGAATCAATCGCGCTTTTCAGTTTGATCGCGTTTGCAGCCGGTACCGCAATGAACTCCGCAAGGCCACCAGGTAATCCAGTAATACCGTGCTCCTTATAAAACTCACATTGATGTGAATCACCGCTTACGCAGTACTCACAGAGAGCCTCTCGTCCCCGACTCACGCAGTTAATGCCCTGATCGACAACAACGCGATCTCCAACTGCTAAATCCTTGACGGCAGTTCCAATCTCTTCAATGCGGCCACAGATCTCGTGGCCAAGGATCTGCGGTTGCAATGAGAGAGGAATCGGCTTTCCGTGTTCATTCGTGTTGTAGTTGGCATGACCGGCGAAGATGTGAGCATCCGTGCCGCAGATTCCAACGGCCGCCACGCGAATAAGAACCTCATGTGGCAGGATCGTTGCGCGTGGAACATCCCGAATCTCTATTCGACCAACATCGCAGAGTACGCTGGCCTTCATCATCGTTCCGGACACCGGATTTACCATCCTCACTTCGTTAACTGTTGAACTCAAACCTGTTGCACCCCCCTTACGGAGCCGCCTGCGCTCCCGAATCGATGTCGGACGTATCAAGGCGGCCAGTGTCGCGCAACAGCGAAAAGCGCTCCATTGTCTCGCGCACACCGTCTTCAAGCTTTGTCGCTGGAATAGGCCCAATCACCCTTCTGATCGCCGCATCGTTCATCGCAGGCGCAATGGGGATGGGTGGACCACCAAACGTTACAAGATCACCATTTGAACTGAGTGCGAACTCGTTTATGAGGCTCGCAATCCGCGACACCTCGACTGTCTCACCATGCAAGTTAAAGACATGGGCGCCCTCCGGCATCTTATCGGCGCATGCGATGAATGCCGCCGCGGTATCCGCGACGTATTGAAAATCAGTGCTGCCGCCGAAGCGGATATGAAACCGCCGCTTCAGCACGGCAGCTTTCATAGCCTTCGTAGGATCGCTCGTCAGACCGGTATCACGATTGACGCCATATACCGTCAGTGGCCGGAGTCCTACACTCGAGAGGTTGTGATCAAGAAAATAAACTCGGGCGTTTCCTTCGTTGGTTCTTTTGAAGACACCGTAGTGTGTGCCTGGTTCACACTCCGCTGATTCATCCAGCGGGGCTCCGTCTTCGTTCATTCCGTAAACGGCAGCTGAGCTTGCGTAAACAACTCCTTCCACACGCGCGTTGCGTGCGGCTTCGAAAAGGTTAAGAGTGCCAACGACGTTCACGAGCGCACCGACAATGGGATCGGCTTTACAGGTCGGCACCTGGAGGCCAGCCAAATGAATGACACTCTTAGGTGTTGAACTTTTTAACGCGGAAAGCACCGCGGCTCTGTCGGTGATGTCGCCTTTGATAAAACGCACTCGTCGCAGCGTCTCGGTATCCATAATTGCAGCAAGCCTGCGAGTGTCGTCACTCACGTCAAAGACAACGGGGCGATCGCCGCGTTCTGCCAGCGCTTTAACAATCCAAGACCCAATACAACCTTGGGCACCGGTGATGAAATAAGTGTCAGACATTATCGTCTCAGTCGTTCTCGGTAACCTCAGCTGTGTCTGAGTGACAAACATCAGTCAGTACCGAAACGCGGAGCGGATGTCCGATACGCTTTAGCTTGTCGTGCCGTGCTGCAGATTCAACTGACTTCGGGAATTGCACTTGAAAGTGCTTGAACCAGTGCGCTGAACCGGTACATATTCCCGAAAGAAGTTGAATATACGGTATATCACGACAAGCTAAAGCGTATCGGACATCCGCTCCGCGTTTCGGTACTGACTGTTTGTCTCTCAGAAAGTGCATTCTTCAACTTGCTCACAATCTATAAAACTTCGACGCGCTTTTAGAAAAAATCATCGTTCTCTCAGAGTCGGCCAAATCTTTTAGTGCCTCTTGAAACGAATCAAGCACACGTTCGTAAGACGCGGCGAGCAGACACACCGGATAATCACTCCCGAACATCAACCTTTCAGGACCAAAAGACTCCAACGCACAGTCAACATACGGACGCAAGTCATCGACGCGCCAATTTGACCAGTTCGCCTCCGTCACGAGCCCGGACAACTTGCAGTGCATGTTTGCAAACTCTGCTAGCGGCCGAAATTGTTTCGACCAATCGTCAAACTCGCCGCGTCCGATTGCAGGCTTTGCCATATGGTCGATCACTAGGCGCAAATCTGGACATTCTGCGGCTACCCTTCGAACATGACATAAGTGTCTTGGGTGTACCAGAAGATCATATGAGAGATCGCTTTCTGCCAGCTGCTTCAATCCGCGTAGCACTTCCGGCTGAACCAACCAATCGTTTGCAGGTTCACTCTCAACAAGATGACGAACACCTTTGAACTTCGAATGGTCCGCAAGTTCCGCCAATTGTGCATCCACGTGTTCACTCCGGAGATCCACCCAACCGACTACGCCGGCGATGAATGGGTATTGATCCGCCAGTTCCAGTAACCAACGCGATTCCGCAACACTGTTGCTTGCCTGGACCAAAACAGTTTTCTCAACACCATTCGCCTGCAAGATCGGTTCAAGCACTGGCGGCAGATAGTCACGATACAAAACACCCAAATCGCTCGACATCCACGGGTAGTCGAAACGCCCGACCTGCCAGAAGTGTTGATGGGAGTCGATGATCATTGCATTAATAGAAGCCCATAGGACCTATAAGAGATATAGGACCTATTCTCAGTACAACCTCCTAAGACCTGCTTTCGTACCTTGGCTCTCTCGGCTTCTCCGCTCGTTTGGCTTCATGATTCTGACGAGGCTCACCATCGAGCTCAAGGGCAAACGTCGTAATAAAGTCTGGCGCCTTTCGCGGTAGATCAATCAAGCGAATTCTGAAATCATCCTGTACAAATTTCACGGGTTGATTGCTGCCGTTCATTCTCGCCGACTTAACTTTGTTTAGAAGATTTCCAATCACAACGGTGCTTCCGGGCCAGTAGTAGACGTGCGCAAAAAGCGTGTTGCCAGTGCGCGTGAATGTCACATAGTTTCCCCGTCGAGGTTGGCAGTTGTCGGATTGGTAGATAGTGTCGCCGTTCTTCGCCATCCAAGTCCCAACAGTGGTTAGTATCTGATCAGACTCGAGCGGAATAGACCCGTCACCGGTTGGACCGATGTTAAGCAGGTAGTTACCACCATCACGCGCACACGTAACAAGATTTCGAATAACGGTCGTCGGACTCTTCCAGTTGCGATCCGACGCGTGATAACCCCAACTGTCGTTAAGCGTCATGCACGACTCCCACGGCCGATTCTGCGACGCTTCGATCCGCTGCTCGGGCGTGTCGAAGTCTTCTGGAATTTTTGAGCGGTTATTGATAATGATATCGGGCTGCAGCTGCCGAACCATCCGATTCATCTCGACTGACTCCCACCCCTTTGCATCAAGTGGCCAGGCAACGTCATACCAGAGAATGTCGACCTTGCCGTAGTTGGTCATTAGCTCACGCACCTGGCCGTGGATGTAATCAACAAAACGCCGGCGAGCCGCTTCATCTTTCATACAGCGCGCACCGTCTGGATGGTGCCAATCCATTAACGAGTAATAGAAACCAAACCGCAGGCCTTCAGCGCGTGCCGCATCCACGTACTCGCGAACAAGATCTCTGCCTGGGCCTCGCTTAGTAGCACAATAATCCGTCAGCTTCGAGTCGAAATTACAAAACCCTTCGTGATGCTTCGTTGTCATCACCATGTATTTCATTCCCGCACGACGTGCCAGACGCGCCCAATCTCGAGCAGCGTTTGGTTTGGGCTTAAACTGATCGGCGAGGGCCTCGTACTCTTTCACGGGAATGCCTTCATTTTCCATCACCCATTCGTGACGAGCGAGGGTGCTGTAAAGGCCCCAGTGAATGAACATCCCAAACTTCGCAGCGTGCCACCATTGCATACGGCGAGTTCGATCGGCGACTGTTGAAGTTGTTGGTGCACCTGTGTCAGCTGGTCGCTGTTCCTGCGCCACACTTTTGGACCGCGAACTCGTTACCATGACGCCAGCCGCAGCGCCCATCAAAGCGAGATAATTTCGCCTGTTCATGATCGTTCTCCTCTTGAGTTTTAAGATGATTTCAGCCGGGGCACGATTTCGAATTCCCCTTTTAGCCTGATTTCTTCAGAAGATGATCCAACCATCACTCTGAACGTCCCTGGTTCAACAACGAAATGCATGCTTCGGTCCCACAGAGCCAAGTCCGGCTTAGATAAAACAAATGTCACCGTCTTTGTTTGGCCAGGTTGTAGTTCGACTCGTTCAAAACCACGAAGGTTCTTTTCATACGTCGTAACACTGCTGACTACGTCCCTTGTGTAAAGCTGCACGATCTCAACGCCCGTACGTGTTCCAGTATTCTTAACGTCGACGGTAATTTTGATCTCGCCATCAATCGTTTGCCGCACGGGTGAAATTTGAAGGTTGTTGTATGTGAACGTCGTGTAGCTCAAACCGTGGCCGAAGTAATAGAGTGCTCCGTTGACCCTCGATTTTTCGTTTTCCCACTGCGCATTTGGTTTTGTCGGAAAATTGAAAGGAATCTGCCCGACGCTTTTCGGAAACGTCACGGTAAGCTTACCGCCCGGGTTGTAGTCGCCGAACAGAACTTCCGCGATCGCGGTTCCACCATGCACACCGGGAAACCATGCTTCCAGAATCGCCGGAACATATTTGTCAACCCAGTTGATACTCAGTGGACGCCCGTTGAGTAAAACGACCACCACCGGTTTTCCCACTGCGTATACCGCCTGCACTAATTCCAACTGCCGGCCCGGTAAATCCAGGCTGGTTCGACTCGCACTCTCACCTACAGTCTTTGAAGAGTCTCCGAGAACAACGACGGCGATTTCAGATTTCTTAGTCGCCTCGACCGCTTCGTTTATTTGCGTCTGCTCATCTCTTGTTAACGGCTCTGGCAAGACCTCCGTTTCAGGCCAGTGTTCGTCAACAACGTCGCACCCACGGGCGTAATTTATTTGCACGTTGGTTCCCAACAGTTGGCGAATACCTTCGAGCACGGTGACACCATCGACGGCTGAAGGACCGTAACGATAATGATTCAAGCTGTTGTTATCAGCGTTGGGACCTATCACAGCAATTGACTTCAACTGCTTACTGAGCGGCAACGTGTTTGAGGCATTCTTTAAAAGAACGACACTTTCGCGAGCGGCGCGCAGAGCAACCCTTTGATGATCGGTAGAGTTGATAATCTGTTTTGTTTCACTAGCACTATCGATGTACGGGTGATCAAATAAGCCAAGGAGAAACTTTACGCGCAGGACATCACGGACGCGATCGTCGAGCAACTTCTCGGAAACCTTTCCTTCTCTTACGAGTTGCCGTAAGGGCACAATAAAATCATCGGGCGGAGTGAAGTTCGTCTTGACATTCAAGCCCGCACGAATGGACTGCATCACAGACTCTTTCATATCGCTGGCAACACCGTGCTTGCTGTGCAGATATTCCACCGCTCCGCTGTCAGAAACTACGTAGCCTTTGAACCCAAAATCTTTTCGCAGTCGATCCGTTAGCCAGTAGTCACTTCCCGTAATCGGGATGCCATCGAAGTCGTTGTAGGAACTCATCACGCCAAGTAACCCAGCCTCTTTAATGGCCGCGGCGAACGGCGGAACGTGAATATTCTCAACTTCGCGTGGCGACGTCTGCGGATCCGTACGGGCCTGACCCTCACGGGCTCCTTTTCCCGCGCTGTAGACAACGAAGTGTTTCGCTGTCGACGCAACTGTGAATCGCTCCTGTAGTCCCTTTACCATCTCAACGCCCAGGCGCGATGCCAGGTAAGGATCCTCACCATAGACATCTTCGACACGGCCCCATCGTTGGTCGCGCGCAACGTCGAGCGTAGGCGCATAGATGTTTGTGTAACCTAACGACCGCGCCTCTTGTGCGGTTATGCGGCCGATTTCACGAACTAGCTCGCGATCCCATGTGTGCCCGATTCCCAGCTGTGACGGAAAACTGGTTGCGATTGGCGCCGCCACTCCGCGTAACCCTTCGTTCGTAAAGTCGACCGGAATACCCAATCTGGTTTCTTCGATAAAGAAGCGTTGGACTTCGTTCATGGCCCAGACATGTTTTTCGATATCGGTGGCATAGACGCTTTGCGCGCCGGGGCCCCAACCGTTCAAATGCTCGTCGATGTTTGCGATTCCATCTTTCCAGATTTGCTTTTTCCACTCAGCGGTCGGCAACTCGTCTTGGAGAACACGTTTATAGCCATACAGGGTCGCCGTTTGACAGGTCTTTTCTTCCAGCGTCATCTGTGACAACAAATCCGTAATCCGCCGTTCGACATCGATCTTCGGGTTCTCGTAGATATCCATCCGGCCGTTCTTGTTCAGATCAATCCATCCGGAATGGTAGATACTCTTCTTCGACTGTTGCCCTTGTCCGTAGAAAATCACACCCAACGCCAGCAACAAAACCGTGGTGACAATCAGCGTCTTTGCTTTCATGACTCAATATCGTAGTGATCTAATCTTTCTCTGTGCGATAGAGAAAACCAATTCAATGTATCTCCGGCTCGGGAGTGTCAGCCCCTGCCAGCAGAAAATCAAAATCGCATCCTTGATCAGCTTGCAGCACATGCGCAGAGTAGAGCGCGCCAAATCCACGCTTATACTTGCGCGGTTGCGGCTGCCATGCCGCGCGACGTCGCGCCAATTCTGCATCGTCCACGATGAGATCTAATTTTCTTGCAGGTACATCTAATTCGACCCAATCATCGTCACGGACAAGCGCGAGCGGACCACCAACGAACGATTCGGGAGAAACATGAAGCACACACGCACCATAAGCTGTACCACTCATGCGTGCATCGGAGATCCTCACCATGTCGCGCACTCCTTGTTTCAGGAGTTTCCGTGGTATCGGAAGCATTCCCCATTCCGGCATTCCTGGACCACCGAGTGGACCGGCGTCCTGCAGTACCAGCACCGATTCTGCGTCCACCTTGAGTGAATCATCGTCAATGCGAGCTATGAGATCGTTGTAGTCGTGGAAGACAACTGCGCGTCCACGATGTTTCAGCAAGCGTTTTTCGGCGGCCGTTGGTTTTATGACTGCGCCGTTTGGAGCAAGATTGCCATAGAGGATTGCAGTTCCTCCGGAGGTCGAAACCGGGTTGTTGAGGGATTTAATCACCTGGGGATTGGACACACACGCTGATTGAATCGCTTCTCCAATCGTCTCGCCGTTGACAGTCAGGCAATCGAGATGTAGAAGGGCAGAAATCTGGTTTAGCAAGGCACGCAATCCACCGGCGTAATAGAAATCCTCCATCAGAAACTCGCCGGAGGGCCGAAGGTTTGCAATCATGGGTGTGCGAGCTGAGATATCGTCAAACCGTTTCAAATCGAGTTTGATTCCTGCCCTTCCGGCGAGAGCAACGAGGTGAATGATCGCATTCGTCGAGCCACCGATTGCCATGTCAGCGGTAATCGCGTTTTCAAATGCAGCTTCGCTGAGAATGTCACGTGGTTTTAGATCTTCCCAAACCATCGCGACGATGCGGCGGCCACATTTAGTCGCCATTCGCGAATGGTTCGCATCCACTGCGGGAATCGACGAAGCTCCAGGCAGGGTCAGACCAAGTGTCTCTGCTATCGCGGTCATCGTCGAGGCAGTGCCCATCGTCATGCAATGCCCTGGGCTGCGGGCAATGCCGTCTTCCATTTCGGACCACTGGCAGTCGGTGATGTTGCCTGCACATTTTTCTGCCCAGAATTTCCAGACGTCGGTACCACTACCGAGCACCTGTCCGTTCCAATTGCCGCGAAGCATTGGCCCTGCCGGCAGATAGATGGCCGGTAAATTCATACTGATCGCCCCCATCAATAAGCCGGGAGTGGTTTTGTCGCAGCCACCCATCAATACAACTCCATCGATTGGCTGGCTGCGCAGTAACTCTTCCGTTTCCATCGCCAGAAAATTGCGAAACATCATCGGGCTCGGCTTCATGTATGTTTCAGTAATCGACATGGCCGGCAACTCAACCGGAAACCCTCCTGCTTGCCATACGCCGCGCTTCACTTCTTCAGCTCGAGCACGAAAGTGGCTGTGACAATTTGCGAGGTCACTCCATGTATTGACGATTCCGATTACAGGTTTACTTTGAAAATCCTCAAGCGCGTAGCCCATCTGCTTCGTTCGTGAACGATGGCCAAACGACCGCAGATCGCCATTGCCGAACCAACGATGACTTCGCAATTGATCTGGAGATTTCTTCATTCTGAATAAGTCACATAGGGCCTATAGGTCTTATTGGTCCTATTCTTCGTTCTCAATCCACACGTTCTCATAGATCAAAAACCAATACGCGATCATTCCGACAACCAAAACCATTCCTACAAGGCCCAGAGCCAGGGCAAAGGAATTTGTCGCATGAACAATGAAGCCCGTTAGCGCAGGTGCGAGAATACCTCCAAGGTTTCCGCCAAAGTTCTGTATTCCGGAAACTGAACCGACGATTTTCTTGTGACAAACTGCCTGAGTGAGTGTCCACGTGTTGGGAGAACAGACGCCCAATCCGCAGAGCGAAATCGTCAACAACCAAACTGCGGTCATCTTATCGCCAACGATACCAGCGGGAACGATCAAGCAACCCACTGCGAGTCCGACAATGATAAATATCTTTCTTACCAACCGTTCCTCGCGGCCCGTTCTTACGAACCAATCGCTCAGCAATCCCGACACAACGATGATGGCCGACATGATCACGAACGGCGCAGCACTGTAGATTGCCATTTCGCTATCAGTGAAGCCGCGCTCCTTCGTCAGGTAGCGGGGCAACCACGTGATAAAGACAAACCATGCATAGTCGTACGCAAAGAAACCGAGGAATATTCCAAACACGCTACGTCGCCTTAGCAACGCGAGACTACTCCAGAATGAGATTTGTTTACTGCCATACTTAGTTCTGGAACCCACACTCGGTTCCCACCGATTCAGAAACAGCCACCAGGGAAGTAGCCAAATTAGAGGGAGCAGACCAATAACGACAAAGAACAGTTTCCAGCTGTAGCGAGCGAGAAAGAACGTCCCCAGTAGACTGACTAACGCAGTTCCCAGGCGGACTCCTGTTAGGTAGACACCAGTTACGGTGCCGCGCTCTCTCTGCGGAAACCAATTGGCTACCGCTCTTGAGGAAGCAGGAAAAGAAATGGCCTGACCTGCGCCAAGAGCGATGCGAACTCCCAGCAACGTCGCGAAGCTGTTCACAAACCCAGTTAGCGCCGAGGTAAGCGACCAGAAGAGAAAACCAAGAGAATAGGCGCGCTTGACGCCAAAGCGATCGGCGAGCCACCCCGCGGGCAATTGCATGAACGAATAGATCCAGAAGAAGCCCGACAACAATAGACCGATACCTGCGTCTGAGAGGTGAAGGTCTGCGCTCATCGACGAAGACCTGGCGCCGACTGCCACGCTTAACGCGCTGCGATGTGCGTAACCAATCAACATCGCACAGAAGAGCAACAGCAACAACCACCAGCGTTGCGGAGACTCACTCAACGAGCGGCTCACTTGCGGCTGCTCCTCGACGGAAAACTCGTATCTGGGGAGTGGCTCAGCGACCATCCCTGTAAATCTCCTCTTCGATTTGAGCTACTGCTTTTGCAATTTCGGCCGTGACCACAGGTTGATGGTCATTGATGACAGCATGAACAAAATCTTCAATTAGCGGCTGATGGATATTTCGCGCCGGCGCGTGGGTTTCAATTCGCTCGTCATCCCTGGTCTTGATGATTAGCTTGCCCTCGTTTAGCACCTCGGTTCTGATAAAGCCCTCTGAACCCCAAACAGTGAAGGTGTCTCGAGGTTGCATGACAGCGTGCGAGACAGTCAGCGTGGCAATAGTGCCTTGCGCAAATTCAAATGAGGCAGCCGCAGTATCCTCCACCTCGCGATCAAACAACGCCTTAGACATTACTGAATTGACCGCCCTTATTGGACCAAAAAGGTGCAACAGCAGTTGAATACGATGACAACCAAAATCAAACATTGGTCCACCACCGGAGATCATTGGTCTTAATAGCCACGCTCTTGGATTTGAAGGAGCTGGATTGAACCACTCAAATGCAGTTACCTCAGCGACAATCGGTTTGCCAATCTCCCCTGAATCCATCAATTGCTTCATGCGTTTTACGACTGGATAAAACTGCCGGTAATAAGCAATGCCTAGTTTCACCCCATTAGCTTTGGCAGCAGCTATCATTCGATCGCATTCAACAACACTCAGCGCCATCGGCTTTTCGCATAACACATGCTTGCCTGACTCCGCCGCTGCTATCGTTTGTTCCGCGTGGATATCCACTGGTGTGGCGACATAAACAGCATCGACAATGTCGCTTTGCACGAGCTCCTGCCAATCCGCAAAGCGATGCCGTACGCTAAATGCGTCAGCAAATTCATTCAGCAGATCTCGATTCGCTCGGCTTACGGCCACAAGCTCCGAATGCGGAGACTCTGACAGCGCAGGGGCAACTCTTTTCCGAGCGATGTCGCCACAACCGATCAATCCCCAACGCAGACATTGCCGATTGCCAATTGCCGATTGCCGATTTATTTGATTCTCGCGTTGAGTCATGTTTGTTACGAGCCTCCAGGGAAGCCGACGTTTGTTAAGTTCTTTTCCAATCGGCAATTGGCAATCGGCAATTGGCAATTAGATGAATTCTTCCCACCCTTTCAGAATCGCCCTCAGCTCTTCCTTCTCGTCCGCGGTTACATCGACGAGTGGTGGCCGCACAGGTCCTCCGAACAATCCGATCATGTCCATCAACGCCTTCATCGTGGAGACTTCATATCCTCTTCGCCTCGATCTGATCTCGTAGAGTGGTATTACTGCGCTCTGCAACAGCTCTGCCAATTCTTCGTTTCGCCCTTCAAAACCCAATTCATGCAACCTGAGCGAGAGTCGCGGCGCCACCGTCGCAATGCTGGATGTGAAGCTGCGGATGCCAGTGGTGTAATAAGCCGCAACCATGTCGTCGCCTGCTCCTCCGATCCACTGAAGTCGATCGCCCACGCGATTCATGATCGCTTGCAAACGCCGCACGTCGCCCTGGCCATCTTTCCAGGCAATCAACGTCTCGATTTCTGTCAGACGCTCAACGGTATCCGGACTGAACGTGGCCCAATCACGACTGTAGATAAGAAGTCCAAGACTGGTTGCAGAACCCAGCGCGCGGTAGTAACTCAAGAGACCGTTCTCATCCGCGTTCGGGTAGTAAGGCGGGAAAGCGAGAATTGCATCGGCCCCGGCCTTTTCGGCTGCCTGGGCCATTTCACTTCCAAGGCGAGCGTTAAAACCTACGCCCGCAATCACCGGTACTCGTCCATCGACTGCGTGAGCCGTCAGTTCGATTACTCGAGCGTGCTCAGCCGGTGTAAGCGAATACATTTCTCCAGTACCGCCGGCAGCGACCACGGCAGAAACTGGATGTTCGAGCAGTTTGGAGAGATTGTGATGAAGTCCCGGGAGATCCAAAGACAGATCTTCCCTGAATGGAGTGATCGGAAATGCGATCACGCCCGGCGAGATTCGTCTTCTAACATCCTCAGGTTTCATTTGGTTTATCTCTTTAAGTCTGATTCAACTCTCTGCGATCTCTGCGTACTCTGCGTCTCAGCGTTTTTTTTAGTGGTCTGTTGAGCTGCGTCCAACGAATGTGTAACACGGCTTGGCTTTCCTCATATGATTCGTGGAAATAACGTTAAACACAAAAACGCAGAGAACCCAGAGTGGCGCAGAGAGTTGAATAGCAAGATTCACGATCAATTCTATTCGCCATTCAGCATTTACGATTGACTATTCACTATTCACCAACGCCTTAGCCACCGGTTTCAGTTCCACAAGCTGACGTTCAGACAAAGCCGATACGAAAGGCGGTATCGGTCCCGTGCTTGCAATGCCAGCCAACTGCGTTGCGTGATGCAGCACTCGCGCTGGTCCCCATGCATCACGCAAATCTTCGAGCGGGATAAACTGCGAACGCAGATTCTCCGCGAGCTCAAAGTCTCCGTCCGCACAGTTTTCGAAAAGCATCTGACTGAGATGTGGCGCAATACAGCCGGAGCCGGTTGTGAACCCCGGTAGCTTCCAATCACGCATATGCGCAACTGCCGGGCGTTCTCCGATGCCACTGATAACAAACTTTCGATCAACTCGTGTCAGAAGCGATTCGAGATACGGATCTTGAGTGGGGTCTCCTCGCACAACTGCATACTTAATTCCCGCACACACGCCGTCGTCTACCAGCCGCGCCACCGCATCGAGGCCTTGTTGTTTGTCAGGTCCAAAATTTGTTTCGTCCTTTATATAAAGGAGCAGCTTCGCGTTGGATGCTGCAGCAATTTCTCGATAGCCGCTTTCCAGACCTGCTACATCCCTTGGGTCTGCACAGGGCAAAACCATCGCGCAGGAAAACCGATGCTTCTTTAACAATGCGGCCTGGTCCATCGCGTGACCATAAGAAGGACCCACGCTTGGGATCGTCGATAGGTCAGCGACGGTAGCCAACCATTCGAGCAACTCTTCAAATTCGCGCATTCGGATGTGATAAAGAAATGCGTTACCGCCATAGATCACTCGAGCGATGCCGCCCTTTTTTATGTGCTTAAGAATTGCCTCGTTCTGGACGAAATCAATCGTTCCCGAGCCGGCGCTTCGGGCGAGCGGCGGCACCGCGAACACACCGCCGAAATTGTCTTGAGAGATTGCTTTCATTGGCTTCCCTGAAAGACGTTGGATCGGTGGCACATCACTACAAGCTAATAAAGCGTTTCGGACATCAGGCGGTCGCTTCACTCCCGTTCTGTAAAAATCGCCTGGTCATAGAAACTATCCCTCGCAGATGTAGACCCGGCCGGAACGTGGCGGAACATCTTTCAGCACAATCGTTCTCGCCTCAGTACGAAGTGCTGCATCAGTCCAGAAATCTTTGACCACCTGGAATCGGCGAGGCAGGTCAAACGAAATCGATTGCGGTCGATCGGTCCAGTTCAGCACACAAACAATTCGGCGCCGGCCGAACTCGAACGAGCCAACCTGAAACGAATCATCTGCAAAACGGGCTGCAACTCCAGTCGGAGGTTGAAGCTTCCGCAGCAGTTCAAGCTTCTGAGAATCTATCTTTGTCAGATCATCGCCTGACAGAAGCATGCCGCCAGTCGCATAGATTGCCGCGGCGTGAAACTGAAACTCATTGACCGGGAGATCTCCTGTAAGCACAACCGCATCGGGATCGTTCCACCACAGTCGTCCGTTTTGCCAATTGCGGCTTAGGTTCTGACGCGCTGTTGTCTCAATACGTTCCCACGTCCGCTTGATGTCGTTCGAGCTACGCGAACCGTGAATCAATCCAAGAGAGGGCCACATCGGATGGTTGCAACCGAGTACAAATCCATCGCCGGTTCCCCGTAGTACTGCTTGCATTCCTCGTCGATAAGCTTCGATTCGCGTTGCACGCTGATCGTAAAAGCGTCCGCCGTGAATTGCGCCCCAGAAGTTCGCGTCAAGTTTGAAGTAGGTACAACCCCAATCGACCCGCATGGTTCGAAAGACGTTCTCGAAGTGTTTCTGAACTGCGGGATGTGTTCCGTCGAGCACATACCACGGTCCGCGTCGCCATCCACCAAACGTAACCAGATCAGAACGCAGTGGTTTTCCTTCTGCGTCCTTAACAAACCAATCTGAATGTTGCTGAAACACGTGTGACTTTTCTTCAGCCACGAAAGGGGCCACCCAAATCGCGGGCTCGAACCCCCTTTGGCGAATTTGTTTTAGAACTCCTTGAACATTTCCACCGAAGGCCGCGCCGGTTTCCAACCAATCGCCCATCGCAGGTTGGTAGCCATCGTCTATTTGTATGTAGCGAAGTCCGGGCGTGTGTTTGGCGATGAAATCGAGATTATCGAGGACCTGTTGCGCGGTAACACGTGGCCCAAAACAATACCAGGAACACCAACCAGTTGGCGGTTTTGGAAAACGAAGCGGAGGATGATTTGAGGCAAGTCGAACGGCAAGCGCTTCCAATAAAACCTCGCGATCTGAACCGGACTGAAAGGTGAATTCTTCCAAGGTCCACGACTCCCCCGGTTTTATCTCCAGCCCTTCTGTGTCTATAACGACCTGGAGAGCGTCGCCCTGTAAATAGAATTGACCGATGAACCTGCGACAAGATGTAAATGCCAACAAATGATGCGTGCCTGGCGCAGGAGACAACATCATCAGTCCGTAGAAGGCGCGCGAACCCGCAGGTATAGACATTCGATAATGTTTGGCGTCGGTATAGTTTCCGAGATCTTCCGGTTGGCCGAGAGTGCCTCCCGTCTGCGACAACATCTGAAACCCTTCGCCATAAAGTCGCGTGGATGGTGGCAGGTTGGGCCGGAGATCAAACAAGACGACTTCCTTGATCTTTACCGCTTGTCGACCTCGGTTAACGAGCTCAGATCTGCAAATCGGTCCGGTCCAACGACGAACCAGCTTTACCTCTTTGGCGCTGACACCGTCATCGGCCGGAACTACCGCGCTGTTGGCATTGACGAAAGACGTGCGACCAAAAGCTTGCGATGTAATTTGGCCGCGGAAGGCTCGAGGCACGGCAGCAAGTGCAGGGGTTGCGACCGCCAACTCGAGAATCTTACGCCTTGTAATCTTCTGTGATGTCATTAGTTAATTCGTTCAAATCCTCGAATTTGGTACCGCGTCCATAACTTCAATTCGTCTCGAAGACAATCACAGTCGCAATTGGATCGGGGGCTTGAGCTGGTACCAATAATGAAATTCCATCACTAGTCTGATTAACGCTCAATTGCTGCTTTGGTGAAGTGAGCAGATATGCCTTCTTCACAGTTTTTCCAAATGCGGGCACGTTCAAAGTTCCATCAGCGGGCCAATCGAAAACATGCAGATAGACGCGTCCCGCCTTACTTGTTGCTCTACCAAACGCCAGCTGTTTGGAGAACGGGCTAGCCGTGGTGGCGTAGATCGCCTGCCCGTTGGTTTTCATCCAGCGACCCATTTCACTCAATCGCTCGACGCTAGGAGCCGGAATTAAACCTTCTGCAGTTGGTCCAACATTCAACAGGTAATTGCCACCCTTTGACGCAATATCAATCAGGTTGCGTATCAAGACCTGGCTTGACTTCCATTTGTCGTCGTAAAACTTGAAGCCCCAGGTTGTATTCATTGTCATGCAGCTTTCCCAGGCAACACCTGGCAAACCATTCGCGGGAATTTGCTGCTCCGGTGTTCCGAAGTCGCCCGCGTATTCCTGATCGGTCTTACTCATACCCTGCATGCCTTGCCTTCCGCGGCCGACGCGGTTGTTGATGATGATGTCTGGCTTGAGGTTCCTGACGAACTTGTACAGTTCTTTGCCGTCCGCTTCAGTCCACCACTCCTGCCATTCACCATCGAACCAAAGCACGGCCGGGTCATAGGCTGTGATCAGCTCGCGAAGCTGCGCTTGCATGTACTTGAGATATTCTTCCTTTCCCCCGGGCTTAAGCTTGGTGGTTCGATTGCCCGCGGTAGGATCCTTCCCGGGCGCGTCGACGTAGGCGGCCGGATAATGCCAATCGAGAATGGAATAGTAGAAACAAAACTTTAGACCCTGCTTCTTCGCCTCGGCAGCCAGCTCTTTGATTGGATCTTTGTGATAAGGCGTAGCGTCGACGATGTCGTAGTTACTGACTTTGCTGTCGTATAAAGCAAACCCGTCATGATGTTTCGAAGTAATAACGATGTACTTCATGCCGGCGTCCTTGGCGATGCGAACCCACTGCTTTGCGTCAAATTTCACGGGGTTGAATCGCGTCGCGAACTTCTCGTATTCGGCGCGGGGGATGTTTGCCCATTCCATGATCCACTCGCCAATTCGCTCCGAGCGTTTGCCGTGGTACTCACCGGCGGGCACGGCGTAAAGACCCCAATGGATAAACATCCCGAAACGCGCTTCTCGCCACCAGCGCATGCGCTGGTCGCGTTGTGCTGGGGTTTCAATAAGTCGATCGGTCGGGGCTAAAGCCTGAGCATGTGCGCCTGAACTCCAGTGATTAGCCAGTAACGGCGCGATACAGATGAGAACCACTGCTACGTGTGATTTTGTAGTTTGCAAGAATTATCTCCTCTCGGCAGCTCCACCTTCGCGTCAACACATGATTGACTATCATCAATGACTCAATTCACCCACAATACGGGTTGCCGCACGAAGAAATTCCTTATTACTTCATCCACTTCAGAATCAGCCGGGAGCCTCTTCCACACTTCTATGTATTCCGGACGGTTTAGAGCCATCCCTCCGAATAATAGGGCCGCGTGTCTCATCGGCCACTGGTCGTAGTACATAACATCCGGCTTCAGCGGCCAGCTCTTCTTGTCCTCTATATAGGGGTACATATAGCCCATTGCTCGGGCCACACCCCGGCCGTCCGGCAACGTAAATCGCCAAAGATTGTCTGACGGTGTCGAAAGAATCTGACAAACTGTCGCCATCGCATCGAGATTGAAAAGCGAATAGCCGTAAGGTTTGGTCCGTCTTTTCTCTTCCGGAAAACTCCCATCAGCAGCAATCTGATTAGGCACAAGAACGGTCTTGAACCGATTACGGCAATACTCCTTCAGCTTTTCGTCACCTATCAGATCCGCGAACGCAGCGACTTGCATTACCCAACAGGTACCGTGGTTATTCCGCGCCTCACGTTCGTCTGTTCCGTTCTTACTGGTAGTCATCCACGTCACGTAATCGCGAAACCATTGCTTGATGGCTTCCAACTCCCTCGCCGCGAGCACGTTTGAAGGTGTCAGAACTTTTATCGCCCGCGCCACCTCGACCATATGAATGGTGTCGATGATCCCGATGCCGCGCCCGGTGAACCTGCCGTGAATCGCTTGAGCATACTCAAGGTTCGGATTCATTCGCGTCGACTCATCAATAAACCAGGCACGGAGGTGACGCGCCGCCGAACGCGCATAACGTTTGTCGCGCGTTATCTTCCAGGCTGCGGCCAGGGCCGGAACCTGAATACTCAAGCGCATCAGATAGCATCGATGGTCGACAAAGTTATTCGGATTCGACATTCCATCACGCTGGATATATGGACCATCAGGATTTGCGGGGTCCGGCCACCAGTAATCACCCTCAGAGAAGAAATCGTGAACCCCTCCTGTGCTACGCGGTGAGTGTGATGCCGTGATGGTGATTGGCTCTTCCTTTAGATAACTGTTAGCAGCTTTTAAAACACGCGCGCGATCAAAGGCAGACACGTTAAGTGTCTGAGTTTGAGCAAAGACGAACGATGCACATATCAGAACAACTCCACAAATTGAGATCCGGTGAATCATTGAGGTTGCTCTTCACTGGGAGCGCGGGCGTCTCGCCCGCAACTGAGCGCCGCAGGCGCGAACAGTTCTGCGCGTTTAACGACGCGTTTGCGGACGAGACGTCCGCGATCCCAGTGTCAAAATCACTTTAGTTCTGGGTCGATCTTCACTGAGTTTGTATTCCAATCCACTGTCACAGTTGTGCCGTCGGCAAATGTTGTTCGTTCTCTCTTGTAGTTTGCGTCGAGAAATTCGTGCTTCGTCATCTCCAATAGAGCGATACGTTTGTGCAGCATGGCCATTTGGCGCATCAGGCTCATCGCTCTTTCGGAAACCGTAGTCAGATTGATTGGCAACTCCGGCACGCCACCAAACAGCAAACCCTGTAGTAACGACTTCTCGTCACGCGCTCCGAATGAAACGATGACAGCGTCGTGATAGACGAGATTGTAAAGAGGGACGAGGATTGCTTTACTGCCACCGCCGGACTGATTAATTACGTCCACATAGGGAATGGTCCAATCGGCGCCTGCCTCTGTCGCTGTGATACCAAGGTTGTGACGCGACCAGTTAAGCATTGCGATCTGACCGCGCATCGCATCTGAGTGGGTGGTCGGATGTTCCGGATTGAAATCTTCGTCGGGTGGCACATAGCCAATCACATCTATATAAATGCCCTGCGTCTTGATGCCGTGGTCAGAAAACAACTGATAGTTCTTCAAAAGATGGCCCAATTGAAAGCGAGCGTTCAAATAAGCCTGCTTGCCTCCATCCCAATGACGCATCATAGGAATGTCGCCCTGCTTAAAATCCCCGAAACGAGATCCCGGAAACTGTTTGGCGGGCACGGCCGTGTCTTCTTCATGTACCGCAAACTGCGGATCATACGAAGGAGCGTCGAGATAATAGTCGCGATATTGATCGTGAAAGATAACCGGGTAGCCAAGCTCACGACAGGTGTCGACCAGTTTCTTCATTCCGTCCCATCCACCGGCTTTTTCAGGCGGCGGCAGCGGATCGGGATGCTGACGATCGTAGCCAAGATGAGGCCAGCCGGATACGAACACCAAAATGTTCTCGAATCCTTTGGCCTTCAGTTCCTTTACTTGCGCAACGCGTTCTTCGAAAGTGCTTAAGCTGTAATTCTGTGCGGGATCCTTCGTGTCGAAACGATCGCTTTCATTACTTCGATTTCGCAGAATGCTGACACGCGTTTGCGGCGTTCCCAGCAAATCACCGACGAGCGGAGTTCTGGCAATCTTTTCCTTAAGCGAAACAAACAACCCTGATTCCATCACGTAGCGGCGATATCGTTTCGCTAATCCCACGTAGTTTCCATCAGCGAGGAAAGCCATGCGCGCAGTACGGCTGTAGCCAAATTGTCCCAACTGCGCACGCCAACGTGGACCAATGACACTAGGTCCGCCTGCCGGATGTTTGAATTGGTAAGACGCATCGTCAGGGGTTTCTACGATGACCATCATCGCCGCCTTACCTTTTTGGAAGCCCCACCAGGACATCGACCACGACTCGATCACATGACTCTGCAGGACACTGTGATCTGTAGAAGCAATTCTGCCTTCGGGTGTGATCGAACGGATGGGGTAATACTCTTTGGGCCAATTGCGTGGCAGCAGCGTTCCTCGGCCGTTGCTCAGCAAGGTGTAGTCGACGTCTCGACTATCTAGTGCTTCGGGCCAATCCAGCTGCCGTAATACGGTATTACCTTCGCGCGCAGAGATATCGAAAACGACTTCTTCGTTTATCCCCTCCAAACAAACGGTGAGGAATAGCTCGAGGTCGAGGTCGCTTTTGTTGTGTTTCCATTTCGCCAGGTTGATCTTGATGCCTGACTTGAAACCTGCGTCGTAAGGAGTAACAGAAATCCTGGTCGCAGCTGCAAGCCGCAGTGGCACTTCTTCGCTTCCAGCCTTAACGATCATGTCGCCAAGCGCGGAGGGCACCATGGACCATTGCATCGTCCCGGCAAGCACGTTGAGCTGTAGATCAGCTTCGTTAAGCGTGACGGTATTTCGCTTACCGGTTATCAACCACTTGCCGCCGCTATGCGACACCATGACTGGCATTGCGCCCCACTGCTCACGTGAGAGCTGCTGTGAATGGGCAACAGCAGTCACACTCAGCACAATCGTTATTGTAAGGGCGCAGCGTATTAACATGACTCACTCTTTGGAGTGCGGTGACTTGTCACCGCTTTCGTAGCAGGCACCTTGGTTCCCGCGCACGCGAGTCCGAAATGTCGCGACAAGTCACGACAGTAAAAGCGGCGACAAGTCGCCGCACTCCAAAGTCAAGTTCCTAAAAGGTTCCGTCTATCAGAGACGTCTACCGGAGGCAGCTTCGATACAGCACTCGCGATTCGTGCGTCGTGATATTTGTCGCCGGCTCTGCGAATCAGAGAAAACAACATTTGCGGCGGCCACTCACCCAATTGCTGGTAATCCCACTTCTTCTCACCAAGCGCATAGGGAAGAAGAAAGTTGAGTGCCTTGTGAATACTTCTTCCATCCGGAGTTTCATAATTCCAAAGATCCACACCAACGTTCTCGCCAAGTCGGGCCAGTAACATCAAACCATCCAGGTTTCCGACGCTGTAGCCCCAGGCCTTTGTGCGAGCGAGCTCCAATGGCTGCCGTCCATCCGGTTCGATCTGCACGACGATTCGTTTTTGCTTCGCCGTCTCCAAAACGGTGCGCGCGAAATTTTCTCGATGCAGGAAAAGTCCGAACGAGACTACCTGCACGTCGTAGTACGTTCCGTGATTATTCTTGGCGGCCGCTTCGTCTTTGCCGTTCTTGCTATCGAGCATCCACTGCAAGAACTGAGCGAACCAATTTTCCATTCCGCGTTGGTCTGCTTCTGTCCATGACTTTGCGCCGGCCAGCAATCCAATCGCATCGACAACACGAGTAAGGCCACGTGTTTCGATCAATCCGATTCCCCGACCAGTGTTGACGCCCGGAATCGCCTGCGCATATTGCAAGTTCGGATTCATCCGCGTTTCGGGCTTGAGGAAGAAAACACGCAAGAGGTCGGCAGCTTTCGCGGCATATTTCTCCTCGCGGCTGAAATAGTAGGCAAGCGCCAGGGTCTCAACGCCGGCTTGCAGCTGATCCAGAACGCGATGGTTATTGATTTTGTCTATTTCGGGATTCCGCTCTCCATCGCGACGAATGTATGGAAGGCCATTTGGACTTTTCGGGTCAGGCCAGAAGTATGGAGCCTGGCTCATGTAGTCTCTTTTGTCTCCGCTCGGCGGCGCGACTGCTTTGGTTGTTACGGAGAAAGGACCAACAGTAAGAGCCTTCTCGGCATCGCGGTCTAGCTTTGCAAGTGCAGACACAAGCGTTTTATCCCCACTGAGAATCCGTGCTCTTGTCTGCAACAGAGTCTGCGAATTCAGTAGAAATATGCGCGGCGAGGGTTCGTGAGTCGCGCTCGACATCACCGGCGAACTGGTTGCGTTGTGAAATCCACTGGCAAACAACACAGCGATTGGAATGAGTGCTGTAAGAAACTTCGTAAACATATTTATCAATAGTCCGGAAAGCGTTACAGAACAGGAGCGAAGCGACCGGTCTGATGTCCGATACGCTTTAGCTTGTCGTTACGTACAGGTAAGCTCAACGTCGAGTGAAGACTAAACTCAACGACAAGCTAAAGCGTATCGGACATCAGACGGTCGCTTCGCTCCCGTTCGGCAACGTGCCGTTGTGCACAGAACGTCGCGCGTCGAACTAATGACGCGAGCCGCCGTACTGAAAATGAATCAGCTAAGATCAAAACGCGACAAGCTAAAGCTCATCGGGGAACGCAATCTAAAATACAAACCTTAATCCAAATTGTATCTGCCTCGGAGTTGTTCCCTGGGCCAGTGCGGTGATTCTTCCCACGCCTGACGCAATCTGCGTCGCGTTAGTATTAACGGTCAGCGAAGAAGGAACGTCCCAGTTCTGAATATTGAAAACATTGAATGCTTCAACACGGAACTGGAGTTTCATCTCCTCCTTAATCGGGAACGTCTTGAATAATGACAAGTCGGTGTTGAAGACCGCTTTGCCGCGAAATACATTTCGCCCGAGACTTCCAAATGAACCAGAGGGTATGCCAAATGCGCAGGGATTGAACCAAGTTTGAATCGTATGCACCTGATCGGCTGCGCGACCGCCCTGCGAAATCGTCTTTTGGCAATTGGGATCAGGATTAGCCGGAACGGCTCCTGCCACAAATGGATCTGCGAGCAGGTTTGGTCGCAGATAGGTGCCGGGCGCACTTGAAGCACTGCCGCGGAGGTTAGCTAAGTCGCCGGTGATTTGCAGGCTGTATGGCTGGCCCGAACGAGTTTGCAAAATGGAATTGGCCTGCCAGTTCCCGAGTATCCATGACGCTGGACCACTCTTGAACCATCGCTTACCGCGGCCCGCTGGAAATTCGTAAATGGTAGACCATGACAGGAAGTGCGTTATATCGTAGGAAGAAACGCCTCGACCTGTACTTGGATCATGGAAATTCTGCAACGTTGAGCCTCCACCCGGACCATTTTCAACGTTGAAATATCCGCTGCCCGTATCAATTGACTTGCCCCAGGTGTATGACACGAGTGTGCTGAATCCGTTGGTGAAGCGGCGTTGGAACTTCGTCTCGAGCGCGTTGTAATTCGACGTGCCGGTGCTTGTCGAATAGTTAAGGCTGGCGCCCACCCAGGGCATTGGACGTAAAGCGTCAATTACCGCATTAGCTGTCCCGTTCGGCGAGGCCTGGCGTGCCGTATTGGCAAAACCGGAATACGGCAGTCTCCCATTCTTGCTGCCTACGTAAGCGACTGAAACCATAACAGCGCGACTAAGCTCGTGCTGAAGCTCAACGTGCCACTGATGCGAGTAGGGATCCTTGTAGTTCGGATCGTCGGCAAACCCGGAAATGGTCCAGGGCGTTGTAGTCGGAAGCGGCGTCGCAAATCCCTGTGACTGAGCCTGAATGATGTTTAGCTGCGCCCCATTTGCGAAATTCGCGCTGGTGTTTGCAGTTCCGGCAAATGCTGTGGCGTCGGGCCAAACCGCTGCTTCCAGATCATTCTGTGCGTACTGACTGCGTGCCGGCAGTGCGTCCCAGTAGAGACCGTAGCCGGCACGTATCACTGTCTTGGAACTTAGTGACCAGGCAACGCCAATACGAGGTCCCCAGTTGTCTTTCACCGGAGGTGGCGCAAAGAACTTCGTGCCCGCCAGAATTACGTCATTGAAATGTGGATCATTCTTAAATGCGTCGGGAATACAAGGAGACTGCTGCGCAACACTGCAAAGGGGCGGCATCGTCTCAGCCCCAATGATCCACTTCTTATTGAAGAGATCGAGTGCATTCCACAAGCGACCGTCAATGGTTTTTGGCTGCGTCAGATAATCGTAGCGCAGACCCAGAGTTAGGACGACATTCCGACTGACTCGCCATTCGTCCTGGCCGTAGGCCGCCCACGATGCATACTTGAACTGCACTGGACCACCATGGAGCGTTGGCAACTGCGCCTGGAAATTATCGGGGAAACCAAGTAGTGCTGAGGCTAGCGATAGCCCGGTCGTGCTGGAAGCGGCTGAAGGATTACGCGTCTGTTCATCACTGAAGTTGTAGCGTTGGAATGTATTGAGTTGAATTCTTTTTGCTTCGATATACCACGCGCCGAACTTGAAGTTGTGGTTTCCTCTTAACCAACTGATATTCGGCGTTACGCTCCAGTTCGGGTTTTCACGTAAAGCTGCACCGCGCACACCAAAGTCGTTACTACCGCCTGCGGTCCAATTAGCAAGCCGCACCAGCAGGCCGTCGTACTTGTCGATATCTTTGAAGCCAAGTGTGTTTAGAGGATCGGCTCCAAGTTCGTGCGTGTTCTGCTGGCTCGAATCGACGCCGGGGCGTCCTGCATAACCGGCGCGAACATCTAGAACGATATTGGCATTAAAGACATGGGTCCATCCTCCACCATAGTTTCGTCCTTTCGAACTGCCACCGGTCGACCCATCCTGGCCGATCGGATTGAGAACGCTTACGCGTTGCTCAGTGAAGCGGAAGAAGAGGTTGTCGTCAGAAGTTAGCCGGTGATCGATCCGAAATTGATAGCCGTTTGAGTCGTTCGTTGTGGGACGATTCTGGGCAAAGTTGTTATTGAGATCTCCGATGAGATTGGGCTGTGCAGCATACTTGCGGAAGAATTCCTGCATCGGTTGAAAGATCAACGCCTGCGGAATTTTGAAACAAACGGCGCCGATGGTTTGGTCCTGGCGGTTTTGCGCGTTCACCGGCAACGGATTACCCGCAGCATCACAGCGAAACTGATCGCGAACAAACGCGGTCCCCACCTGTCGTGTTGAGTAAGGATTGAAGATTGCACGGCGGAACGAAGACGACGTATTGGTGAAGTCGCCATTTATCTCTGCGGCTGTTGGCACATACGACTGTGCCAGTGTTGGTTGGCTGTATCGCCAGCCATCATATCCAGCCGAAAAGAAGGTTCTGTTCTTGATGATTGGTCCGCTTAGGATCGCGCCAAACTGATTCTGCCGGAACGGCAGCGATTTGTCTGGTACACCTTGCCCTGGTTTGCAACGTGCGGTTGTGCACACGTCGAAACTGTTTCTCGCGTCGAAGGCGTCGTTCCGCACATATTCAAAAGCCGCGCCATGAAAACGGTTGCCGCCTGATTTCGAAACCATGTTCATGACGCCGCCGCTCGCGCCGCCGAACTCAGCCTTTGCGTCATGACCGACTACTTTGAACTCCTGAACGAGATCTATGTTCGGAATCACAATGTAGTTTGGACCACGGATGTTTGTGTTAATGATGCCGTCATAGAAATAAAGCTTCGACCGGTTCAGTTGACCGTGGAAAGAAGGATCAGAAAAACCTGAACCGGGAATTCCAACGTTGCCTTCGACGCCGCCAATACTTCTGTTTTGGGACGTTGACACGGGCGTGACTCCAGGCGTCAGCGTCAGTAACTGCGTGAAGTTTCTCCCGTTCAGCGGCAAGTCTTCGACGGCACGCTCGTTGATCACCGTGCCCAGCTCCGTAGTGGACCGGGAAACCAGTTCGGTTTCGGCAGTGACCTCAACTGTTTCCGACACCTCACCAAGCGTAAGCGTTAGATTCTGAGTAACTGTCTGGCTAACACCAACGTTGAACGGCGCGGTTTGCAAGCCTTTAAAGTTTTGCACTTCGACCCGCAAGACATAACTCCCGGGTTTCACGTTAATGATCGTGAAATAACCACCATCGTTCGTTTTTGCCTCACTCTCAATCTTGGTTGCTTGATTAATCAACTTAACCGTCGCGCCGGCGAGGGCACCGCCGTTTGGATCGCTGATCGTCCCGTTGACTTCGCCTGTCGATGTTTGCGCGTTGACGATGAATGGGGAGAGAAGAAGCAGCAGCGCTGCCGCGAGAGAGCGGAAATTCATGGTTGGCCTCCAGGAGATTCGTTGTAGCTGTATCCTACGGCCGATTCAGGTCGGGATTGCTCACTGTTAAATTTGTCTAAGACTAAAAAAGGAGGAACTGCATTTTTCTTTACAGTTCCTCCTCGGTCGCTAGAAATTGATTCTTATCGACGCCTGCATCACGCGTGGAGCTCGAGCGGAACTCGGTGTCCCAAAGTTAGTTGTAGTCTGCAAAAGTTTTCCGAAGTTCGGACCGGCGCACTTTGTGGCCGTCAAAGAAGTAAAACCTGACGGGCATACGCCACCAACCTTGTCAGCGGTGGTCGTATTGGTACCAAACGCCATGCTTCCGTTGATGTCGCGGAAGTTTGACCGGTTGAACAAATTGTAAGTTTCCCAACGAAGCTGAATCGAGCGGTTCTCTCCAATCCGGAAATTCTTGAAGAGCGCCACATCGGTGTTGAAGACTGAAGGCAATCGAACCAGATTTCTCTGATAGTTTCCGATGCTGCCAAACGTCGTGGGTTTAGCGAAACAGGCAGTATCGATCAGAATAGGCGTTCCGGTAGCATCGAACGTGCCTGGGTTGTGATTCGGATCGCAAGTTACGATCGGACGCGCGTTTATGTCGCCGCCGGTGAAATCGGTGACGGCGGTCGATCTGCAGGTTCTTGTCGCACCTGTTCCAGGATCCATATCAAATCCAGGTGCGCAGGATTCGCCGGCAGCAATGGAATATGTGTTGGTGCTGAAGCTCGCGCTTACTCCCGTCTTTGGCTTGCCGCTCGCGTAAGAAGTTGTGCCTGAAATCGTCCAGTTGTCGAGCACGGCTTTGACAAATCCATTATTCCAGTGACGACTCATGTTCGGAAAATCGTAAATGTAGTTGACCGTGAAGATGTGCGTTTGGTCAAAATCCGATGGCCCATAATTGAATGCTTTGTATGGACGGCCGAGATTTACGTCAGATGAGTCGTCATTCGCATAGTCAAAAGTCTTAGACCATGTGTACGCGACTCCATACTGGAATCCCCGCGTGTAGCGTCTGTTCACCTGCACTTGCAGTCCGTTGTAATTCGACGTACCGGACCACATGACCATGTTGATATCGCCAAAGCCAGCGTACGGTCTTAGGAAATTGTCGCCTATGACACCGAAGAGGTGCGTTATCGTGCCATCCGTCTGTCTTGTCGTATTAACAAACGGATTTCTTCGGCAAGTCTGATCGATTACTCCACCAGCCAACAAGATCGAACAATTCGGCTTAGCATCGATGAAATGCGCTCCATCTGGAACCTGGTTGATGTTACGTCTTTCTCCCAAGTGCCTGGCCAGGGAACCTACATAACTTACTTCCATCACAGTTTTGAGCCCGATGTCCTGCTGGACACCTATTGTGAAGTTGTAAATCGTCGGCGTGTGTGAATTCACTTCCACCGCGTTGATAGTTCCCGGTGAAGCGAGCGCGCCGTTTATGACGTTTGTTAAGTTGTCGATGTTGCATCCGGCGCATGGTCCAACAGAGAACGAGCGATTCGCTGGCGGATTATTCACGAGGTTGCCCCCCGTCGTGCCCCCGCCAACACGCTGGCTGTGATAGACGCCGCCCATCAGCCGCAGCACTGTCTTGCCGCTTCCAAAAACGTCGTAAGCCAGACCAACGCGTGGCTCAAAGTCAATAGGACGCGTGGTTCTGTAGCCTTTCGGTGTGTTCGGATCTGTACCGATGGCCAATCCATTATTCAAGTCGGCGCCAGGTACGAATGTGCCAACCAAATTAACGTTCGTCGAGAGTTGACCTGTAACTGGATTAAGCGCACGGCGATTTCCACTAGAACAAGCAGCGTTAGTCAGAGCAACAGTACAGACCGGAAGCCAGAGTGCGGCCGCCTTCGCCGGATTGTACAGACGTGGATCAAAGTTCGATCCCTGTCTGTCAATCTGTGCAAATGGAGAGTGGTAGCCAAACCGCATTCCGTAGTTGAGACTCAACTTGCGAGTCATTTTCCATTCATCTTGTCCATACCATTGGAAAGTCGTGAGCGCCAAATTCGTAAACGGGCGCGCGCTTGACTCGGTGTAAGTGCGGAAGTTGCCGAGTAGTGCATTGGCATACGGATAGCCGGTAGCGCCGAGGGCAGCTGTAAACGAACTGTTGTTGTCAAAATTGAAGACTCCAGACCACTGTCCTCCAGGGGCCTCACCGTTCTTCAACCGCTCGTAATAGGCACCGAATTTCAGCGTGTGATTGCCGTGCGTAAACGAAAGATTATCTGCGAAGGACGGTTTGATGTAGTCGTTTCCAGTTTCTCCCCAGCGATCTAACCAGTTGATATTCGCGGGCGTGCCGGCAACTCCCGACCATCCGGTTACGCGTGGAATCGTTCCCAGATGGTTATTCTGCGGAAAGATTTGCGGCGCGGTGTATCCGACAGCCTCACGCGTGAGTCGTTCAATAACTCCATCAGCCGGAATAAATCCCTCTGAGTCATGGCGCATGCCAAAGTTGAACTCGTTAACGACGGAGGGACCGAAAATGTGAATCCAGTTCGCACTCCAGCCGTTGTCCTTGTAAAGATAATGAGAATTAATGCCCCATCGGTTCTCAGCATTACTAGGCCAACCTGAAGTTCCGAGTCCAACGTTATCAGACGTCCACCATTGTCCTTTCCAGTAAACGTTGTCGTTATTAGTCGGTTTTACATCGAACCGGAATACGTAACTATATTTCGGAACATCAACACTCTGCTGGTTCACGTAATTGAAGGCGGATCCGGCTAGCGTCCGGCCCCCTGGGGAGTTCGGCAGCGGAAAGAAGTTTAGAAGTGCCTGGCCGCTGGTGTTCCATCTATTTTGAGGGATGATGTTGCCAAGAAACGGAGAACCAGTAGTGGGGTCAGTTATTGTCACCGGTGAGCCATTGCTGCCCACTGATTTAGAAAAGTCGCCTCTACGCTCGAGGTCCGTTGGAACGGTTACGAAAACGGGATCGGTTGGAGTAATTGTGTGAGGCTTCTCAATGTTGACAAAGAAGAACACTTTGTCACGCAGAAATATGTTCCCACCTTCACCAAATCTTGGCACGGGCATCGGGCCACTAAGGTTGAAGCCCCAAATATTGTGGCGATACAGAGGTCGCTCAAGGCCGGCTTTGTTTGTAAAGAAAGGCGCAGCATTAAGCGCCTCATTGCGTAAAAAGTAATACGCTGATCCTCTATAATCTTTGGTCCCACCCTTAGAGACGATATTGATTAGTGCACCGCCGTTGTTGCCGTACTCCGCCCCGTAGTTATTTCGAAGAACCTTGACCTCCGCAACAGCGTCCTGACTGATGGTCATGCTGATCTTGTTGCTGCCGCTTGGTTCGGCAGCGTTTAGCCCATCGATCGAGGCCACAGTGGAGCGGCCACGCTGTCCGGAGATGTTAGGCAAATCAGTTCCGAATCCTTCACCGACGGCTTCAATGTCGTCATTGTTAGACGTCCCTGGAATTAAGCGCAGCAACGAGGTGATGTCGCGTCCCTTCGTTGAGATCAAATTGATCTGATCCGAAGTGAGTCGCGCCGTGAGATCGCTGCTCTCTCGTTCGACGATCGCTCCTTCGCTTGTCACGCTCACCGTCTCGCTAACCTGGCCGGGTTGCAGTTTCATGTCGCCGATTGCAAGCTTCTCATTCGCACTCAGCACTACACCTTTTCGCTCGAGTGTCTGGAAATTCTCACGCTCGACCTTCAAAGAATAAGTTCCGGGCTGCAACGTGGAAAAGGTGAAGCGACCCTCGTTGTCTGTAGTTGCGGTTCGTTTCTCAGCGGTGGTGTCACTTGCCAGAGAGACAACAGCCCCTGGAACAACAGCGCCATTGAGGTCCGTGACAATTCCTGCGATTGATCCAGTGATAGTTTGTCCGCTTACTGCCGCACTAAACGCGAGCAAGCTAGCGATGGTAATCACAATTACCAGCCGGTGGTGGTTACTGAACATTGGGACTCCTCCTTCAGATTGGGACGCTTCACGGTTTACAGCGCTGCGCGACACACGATTATCGGCCTTACGTTTCTTAATTGTCTTTTGTTAGGACAATTTGCGCATACCAAAGACGGAAACAGGGATACGACAATTTTTTAGTTTGTGTCGGTTGGACCTTGACCTGAGACTACCGACGCGTCTCTTGGGGAACTGAACTCAAGCTCGGTCTTGCTGGAGTCTGGAGTTTGCCTCTTGCTGTTGCTTTTCTTCCAAAGCAAACGCCCGCTGCGCCCGGACGATGTGTTCTCTCATCGCCTCTCTTGCTTCATCGGGTTTGCGAGCGCGAATCGCGCGATAGACGCGGCGATGGAACTCGAGCGCCTCATTGAAGTCATGCGCTCGGTCGATCGTGTCACGACGTCGTTCGTATAAAATTGCAGATACCATTTCAACCAGGGTAGCTAAGGTGGGATTGCCGCATGCCGCCGCCACTGCCCTGTGAAAACCAATATCATGGACTAGAAACTGCTGAGGATCTTTGAGCGCGCCAAACATCTCCGCAATTTCGTCAGACATTACAGCGAGATGTTCAGCCGTTGCGCGCTCTGCCGCCAATCCTGCAGCTCCAACTTCCAGGATGGCGCGCGTTTCGAACATGTTGTCGAAACTGAAACCGTGCAGCTCCGCGAGTAGCCGCAAAGGTTCGCTATCAAGCGCTGGCGGTCCATCTACAATGAACGTTCCCGCACCCTGACGCGACTTCAAAACACCCATCGAAATCAAAGAACTCAAACCAGCACGTAATGACGGGCGGCTGATTCCCAACTGCTTAGCTAGCTCACGCTCAGGGGGCAACCGGTCTCCAGCTTTCAGATCATTGCGTTTGATTAACTCGTAAACCCGGGCGACGACCTGCTCTGTCGTCTGTCCGGAGCGGAGCGGACGGATGATCTTTAACCGCGGAGGTTTTGAATTGGTAATATCAATCTGCATTTGGCGCGCCCACTTATAATACCAATTTGCCAATTGGTCAAGAGAATCTTTCAAGAAAAACAGCCCATAACACAGGAATTTATTGGGTTTGTGACCCGTCAGCGGTTAACCAATTCACTATTGGCGGCTCATGGACGGGCGCTCGGTCAACCAAAGAAGCGTCTCAAGCAGGTAAAAATCGCCATAAATCGTCATTCCGTCATTGGGTCTTGTGGTTGAGCCGTGCCGAAGTATTCCGGCTGGAGATTTATCCTGTGAACCGACTGGCGTAAGGTACCGGTCGATTAATGATTGCGTAATTCGTTCTCCTTCGCGCCGGTACAATGCGCGTCTGGTGCTGTCTTCACTGAGTTCAGATAATCGCAAAAGGCCACCAGCGATCAGCGCGGCTGCCGATGTATCACGAATTCGAAAATGCACACCTTCATCATAGAAGTCGTACCAGGGCACTCCATCCTCCGGTAAGCGATCGAGGATGAATCGCGCGATGCGCTCCGCGGTAGCCAGTAATCGAGGATCTTTCGTTTCGGCGTGCGCTACTGTGAAACCGTACAGCGCCCACGCGGTGCCTCTCGACCAAACCGTATCAGCCGAGAATCCCTGGTGCGTGTGGCGATAAACCCATTCGCCCGGTTTTACCTTATTCGTGAGTGCAAGATTACCGCGAGTAGGGGAAAACTGCTGGCGGTTATCACCTGGGTTGTAGTGAACAGATTGAAATGTTGATCCATCACTCCGAACGAGCCACGCAGCAGACTTCAACGCGTGCTTCAATCCCAGTTCGCGCCACTTTGGATCACCGGTAACACGACTGGCCCACCACCAGATTTGTAGGTTCATCATCGTGTCGATGATTGTGTCGTCGCCGTTGACTTCCCACGATGCGACTAATTCAGTTGTCGGATTGTAGAGTTGTTTCAAACGCTCGGCCGCGCGTATTCCTGAATCGAGGTACTTTCGATCTTTGGTAAGATCGTAAGCGAACGAAGAGGTATAGAAATTTAGAAAGCCGGTATCGTGATGCTCCGTTGCTTCCTTACCGAGAAGCCGGGCATGCCACAGTTCAGCCCAACGCTTGTAGCGCTCATCCTTCGTTCGCGCGTACAGCCGCCATAGTTTTGCCGGCCAGAATCCACCCGTCCATTGATATCCTTTTTGCTCCGTCCATTCACCGCTCATCTGATCGCCCGTGGTAAAGAATCCTGGTGCTCCGGTCGTAAAGTTCAGCTCTTCCGGCTTACTTGCAGAAATAATTGGCTCCCATTTTTCTGCAGTCCGCTCCGTTGCTTCAGTAATTAACTTGATTGCTTGCGAATATGTTTTTTGACTAACGTGTTCAAGTGTGTCGCCTGGAGCAGGCTGAGGTGCGGCGCTCTTTGAAACAATAGTTGCTTGCACCGGCTTCGACAGCCGGTCGACCAGTGTCTTCACATAAGTGACGAATTGGTCACGCGTGGTTATTGCTGTTGACGGGAGCGCGAAAGTTCCGTTGTTGTTCCTTGATTTAGCTGTCGCGGCCGATACAGTAAGATTCTCACTGCCTTCTTGATCCCACGCAGCTGAAACGTACCATTGCGCGGTTCCTTGTTTTAAAGGAACGATGGCTAGCTCATTGTCAGAATCTGTCGGCGAACTGTTAGCACTTTCGGATCGTTCCGGAAGCACAATAGCCAGGCCGAGATTTTGATCGGGCAATGATTCAGTTGCAGTCGCCCCTGTCATCAAAACCTGATGACCCCAGTTAGCTACGACACGTCCCGCTGCTCCAACTTCTGCTGCGGTGATTGAGCTCAGTCCAGGTTTACGTGGCAGGCCGGTTACGATCGTCACGTCTTCCGCGTTCTTAATTGTAATGCGATGTTCGAATCCACGCTCACCGGCCCACACTGTAATCCGACTCGTTAAATCGATTGCGCGGCCGCCGACTTGCCAACCCTTATAGTTCAATTCGGCAATAGAGCGGACTGGTCCGGTACTAATGATTCGCCAGCTTCGGTCCGCAACTTCAGCGACTTTCACTACCTTGCCGTCGACCAGTGCACCCACCGCTCCGATACCCAGCGCATTGCCAATCTTGTAAATATCGCGACCAAATGGCGATTCTTCGTGGTAGTTGTATTCAGACTGCCCGAATAATTCGAGATACAAGCCAGCGCGCCGTTTGCCGTAGAGATCGATTGCATTTCGCTTGTCGAAATACAGCCGCCAGGCATTCACGTCCGACTCCCAACCCAGCCCCTCGAAACGCATCGTAAACTTCGCATAGGTCTTCGGTTCATAAGGGCTCCTGAGGCGTGCCATTGTCGCCGGGTCGCCGAACGCCACCGTTACGATGCGTGTTTGTCTCGGTTGCAGATCAATTTGAAACGCAAGCTCATCTAATTTCTGATCACCATCAATATCATCGACTTGTGAAGGTAGTTCCGTCGTCTCGAGAGCTTGTGCGTCTTCTGCAAGCGTTGACGCGTTTGTTGCGACCACAACGATGGTGCCCGGTTGAATGTCAGGCGCTATTTTTCTTAGGGAGGATATTTCAACGACGACGTTCTCTGACGGTCTCGGTAAATCGGAAGGATTTGTTATCGCGATCTTAATTACCTTCACGCGCGGCGTTGCTGATAAGGAAATCACGCCGACAAAAACGAGCGCGGTTACTAAAACCAGACGTATTACGTATCGCACTGCATTACCTTTCTGATCATCGAACGTTCTAGGATTGTTTCTGAGGATTCCAGAGAGATTTGCTACTGCCCTTCAAGGCTTTGTTCATGAACTTCTCGTTCATAATCAAAAACGCACCCAGGCCATGAAAGTCGTTTGCGTTACGCTTTCGCGCGAAATAGTAAGCCACGTCTGCCACGTTAGTCCCTTCGCAAATATCCGTGATGTTGGTCATCCCATCGGGTCCCAGCGAGATCTTTGTCAACACGCCGGACCGACCAGCAGTCGAAGTTTTTAGATAGCTCTTGTTGACATAGCCGCGATCAACTGCCATTGCCGTCACGTAGGTGTACATGCTGGAGCTCGAGGTCTCCAGCCAATTCTCTGGATTAGTACCCATGTTGACGATCTGGTACCACAGGCCCGTTTTCTTATCCTGGAAATTCGACCAGGCTTTTACGAGCTGTTGAACTTGAGCAATTAATGCGGGTCGGTTTGGATGGTTCTTAGGCAGAAGTTCCAGCGTTTCGATCAGTGTCATACCGAACCACCCCATTGCGCGACACCAAAAGAAAGCAGAATGTTTAGTAACCGGATCGGCCCAGGCTGTTTGGGCACTTTCGTCGTATGCATGGAACATCAATCCGGTCTTCGGATCATTGAGGTGACTTGCGTAAATCTTCAGCTGCTTTGTCGCCTCATCAAACGCATATTGACTGTCGCCGAACATCACTCCATATCTCAGGAGGAACGGCATCGACATGAATACGCCGTCCCCCCATAACTGCCACTCGCGGCTCTTGCTCGTAGCATGCCAGAACCCACCATCCTTTGTTCTGGGGTAAGTGTTGAAACGAAGACGAATTCGATCAGCGGCAAGCTTGTATTTGTTGTCCTTCGTCTCTTGATACATCAATAGCAAGAGATTACCTGGCAACATGCTATCTAGATTGTCGAACTTTATCTCTGTGCGCTGTCCCTCAGCGTTCGTATTAGTAACAACGCCATTTTCATCAACGTGCGAATCAACCCACGCTTTTATGTACTGCAGAAGTTTCGGATCGCCTGTTCGTTTGTAAACGAGATACTGTCCATAAAGATAAAGGGACTTCGCGTAACCCCAGGAGCCGAGATCGCCAGCCGTGGGAAACCTCTTCATCGTTGATTCAACCATGGCTGTTGACCAGTCGGTTGCTTTTTGCGGTTTGACGGCGGCGGCGCGTGCGACAGTCATCTGCAAGAAACAAACTGCAAGGACACTGAGGCCGGCGAATCTCACCAGTAAGTTTTTACGCATGGCTTAGATTCCTTCATGATTCAAGTGGACTGAGCTTTCTGGTTCTTTCGAGAGCGGGTGATAACAAAATGTTCATGCAAGCCAGGGCGGCATGTGCTAAATTTAGCCACCATCCCCCTGCAATCTTGGAGACAATCCGACAGGTAAGCTCGCGAAATGGTTTTACCAGTATTTGTCCGAAGTGCGAACAATATGGTTGCTCCGATTTTTTTGTCAAGGTGTTTCTCAGAATCATAGTGCCGACTAACTACTCAGGAGTTGATCAATGGCTAAGTCTAACGACGACAAACCCCGCAAACATGATCCAAGCAGAAGAAAGTTTCTTAAAGGCGTCGGTATCGCTGGTGCCGGCGCTGCGGTGGCCGATCGATTGTGGGTCGACGCAGAAGCGGCAAAACAGCCCGGACCTACGAAATCGGTATCGGGCATCACCCGCGTCTCTTTGGATGTGAATGGCCAGAAACGAATCGTCGAAGTAGAACCGCGGACGACGCTACTCAATGCGCTGCGCAATCATCTTGATCCGGCCGTCACTGGTCCTAAACTCGTGTGTGATATGGGAACTTGTGGGGCGTGCACAGTCCTGGTCGATGGCAAACCTGTCTATTCATGCCTGATTCTTGCGGTTGACGCTACGACAAAGAAAATTACAACCGTCGAAGGCCTTGGTTCGCCTGACAAACCGAATGCCGTTCAAGCGGCGTTTGTGGAGCACGATGGTCTGATGTGCGGTTTCTGCACGCCGGGTTTCGTCACGACCATCTCAGCTTACCTAAAAAAGAACCCCAATCCATCGCTCGACGAAGTTCGTGAAGCATGTAAAGGCAACTTCTGCCGATGTGGCACATATCCGAGAGTGTTTGAAGCAGCTTTAGCCGCGGCAAAGAAGTCAGCGTGAAGATCTTTAACCTCTCACGGGAGAACGTATGCAACAGCAACAGCAACCACAGCCGCAACCCACACCCGCAAAGCCAAAGAAGAAGATCAGGGTGCCGCGCGTCGTCAACGGCGTCGAACAGATGGTGGAAATTGAAGTAGACGACGACGGAGGTCCCGGGTGGGGACCAAACGACAACCACACTCTTCTGAATCACCGAATTACGCGGGTCGATGGACCGCTAAAGGTTACCGGCTCTGCGCAGTACACGTACGACATTCGTGTTCCGGGTATGCTCTACGGACGTATTCTCCGTTGCCCTCACGCCCATGCACGTGTAACCAGCATCAATACAGACGCCGCTTCAAAGATTCCGGGCGTGAAGGCAATTATCCAGCCGGCGCTGGAGGAGCTGCGGTTCGCCGGAGCGCCCGTCGCTGCTGTTGCCGCAACGACTCCTGAAATTGCATCGGATGCACTTCACGCCATCGTCGTTAAGTATGAAGTGCTGCCGCATGTGGTTATTGCCGACGAGGCGATTAAGCCAAATGCTCCAAAAGTTGTACCCGACGAGAAAGAAGCCAACCTACAGGAAAAGAACAAAGCCGGAGATCTACAAAAGGTAGAGGCGGCATTCGCCACTGCAGATGTGATTGTGGAAGCCGAATATCGTTCGGCGAGAGTGCATCATGCCTGTCTCGAAACACACGGTGTCGTCGTCGATTACCGTGGCGGCGATAGTGCAACTGTGTACGCGTCAACTCAGGGTACCTTCACCATTCCCGTGGATGCCGCAAAGGAGTTGGGTCTCCAGCAAAGTTCCGTCACTTCCATTGTCCAACACATGGGCGGTGGCTTTGGATCGAAATTCGGAATTGGTACCGAGGGCATGCTTGCTTGCCGGCTCTCGAAGAAACTTCAGGCCCCGGTAAAAATGATGCTGACGCGGTATGACGAATTTGTAATGGCCGGCAATCGCTCAGCCTCGTGGCAAAAACTAAAGGCCGGCGCAAAGAAAGACGGAACACTCGTTGCTCTACAGGCTCGCCAATATCGCCTGGGCGGGGTGGGCCAGGGATCTCAGGCCAATCAGCCGTATGTGTATCGAGCGGGTGAGTTCTATCGCGAGGTGTACGCTCTTCACACAAACGAGGATTCGTCGATCGCGATGCGGGCACCCGGTCATCCTCAAGCGTCGTTTGCGATGGAGTCGCTAATGGATGAGGTTGCTTACAAATTGAAGATGGATTCGGTCGCGTTTCGGAAGGTGAATCTGCGCGATCCGGCTTACCATCGACAACTTGATCGTGGCGCGAAAGAGATTGGTTGGTCGAAAAGAAACCCGGTCGCGGGAGGAAACCCTGGTCCGTTGAAGCGTGGAATGGGATGTGGTGTCGGAACGTGGGGAGGCGGAGGGAATAACCAATGTAAAGTCGACGTGACTGTATCGAGAGACGGCGCGGTTGTTGTTGCCGTCGGAGCCCAAGATCTCGGTACCGGCACTAGAACCTACACGCGAGCAATCGTTGCCGAAGAGTTCGGACTCCAAGTGCGAGATGTTTCAGAAGAGATAGGCAATTCAAAACTGGGAGCGTCTACTGCATCAGGAGGGTCCGTCACTGCTGCTTCTCTTGCTCCATCAGTAAAAGACGCAGCGATCAAGGCGCGACTGCTTGTCGCGGAGAAAGTTGCACCACTTCTCGGGAATGCCAAGCCAGAAGACATCAAGTTCGCGAATGGCAGCGTTAGCGCGAACAATCAGACAATTAGTTGGAAACAAGCGTGCGCGACCTTGCCGGCTGCCGGAATCACTTCACACGGGCAGTGGCGTGCTGACCTTCAGGCTCGAGGTGTTCATGGTGCGTGTTTCGCTGAAGTCGAAGTTGATGTTGAAACCGCATATGTGCGTCCGATCAAAATGGTGCATGTGCAGGACGGCGGTCTGCCGCTCAATCGACTCACGATGGAGAGCCAGATCAATGGTGGGATGATTCAGGCACTCGGGATGGCACTGTGGGAAGGTCGCGTGATCGATCGAGACTTAGGTTTGCAACTGAATCCGCATTTCGTCGATTACAAATTACCGGGTTGTCTGGAGATGCCCGAACTGGTTCCCATCATCGATGATGACGACAAACGAGAAGCAGTGATTGGGATCGCAGAACCTGCGGTAATTCCAGCAGTGGGCGCAGTAGTGAATGCTGTCTTCAACGCTACTGGCGTGCGAGTGCGGGAGCTGCCGATAACTCCTGACAAGATTTTGCTGAGCTTAATGAAAGAGCAAACGATCAGCACTGCGGGCGGGTGAGAAGGTTTGTTGTCTTTGCGCCTTGCGTCTTTGCGTGAAATTTCTTAGTGCGAATCGTACTTCTTTGTTCCATAACGGAGGAAAGCGATGAAAGCGTTTGAGTGGGTAAATCCATCTTCGGTCGCTGAAGCAATTCAGTTGTTGAAACGCGGAGAAGCCACTACGGATATCGATGAGGCGCCGAGGCCAATCGCCGGAGGTCAGGATCTGCTTACGACGATGAAAGACTATGTGACACGCCCGTCGCGCGTAGTAAATCTCAAATCGATACGCGGGCTCGACAGAATATCGCTCGGCGCAAAAGGTGGTTTGAACATCGGTGCGCTGGTCACACTCAGCCAATTGGAAGAGCACCCCAGGGTTCGTAAGAGTTTTCCGGGAATCGCTCAGGCCGCGCATTCAATTGCAACTCCTCAGATTCGGAATCTTGGAACTATCGGCGGAAATCTTTGCCAGCGTCCTCGGTGTTGGTATTTCCGGTTGGAAGAGGTGGTGTGCCTTAAGAAGGGTGGATCTGAGTGTTATGCAGCGACCGGCGAGAACAAATACCATGCAATCATTGCCGGTGGCCCATCGTTCATCGTTCACCCATCCGACCTTGCTCCCGTACTCGTTGCACTCGATGCAAGTTTGACCGTTAACGGACCGGGCGGTAAACGAATCATTCCAATCGACAAATTCTTTACTCTACCTTCAGATGGAGAGCTTCGCCGCGAGAACGTCCTGAAGAATGATGAAATCATCACGGAGATACACGTTCCGGCATCTCCTCTTGCAGCGCGCTCAACTTATTTGAAGTTCAAGGAGCGTGAGTCGCTCGATTTCGCATTGGCGGCTGTAGCAGCGGCATTACAGCTGAACGCGAATAAGTCGGTGGAAGCAGCTCGCATCGTGTTGGGTGGAGTCGCTCCAATCCCCTGGCGCGTTCCGGAGGCAGAAAAGTTTCTAATCGGAAAGACGTTGAGTCGTGAGGTGCTGGCAGAGGTTGGAAAGATTGCTCTGAAAGATGCAGTGCCGATGGAAAAGAACGCGTACAAGGTTCCGTTGACACAAACGCTGGTACGTCGGGCCGTAGCAAAAGCGGGGGGTGTCAATGTTTAAGGTTTTCGAGTTTTGAGATCTGAGATCTGAGATCTGAGATTTGGTTTCTATTCGAGATTTGAGTTCGGAAGGTTCGAAAGCCACCCGTATTCCGAAACTAAACTCGAAACTCGAAGCTCAAAGCTCTAAAGAGGAGATTCGATATGGCAGAGGAATCAAACGGTTCAAGTCCTGTGCAATCGCCGTTCTGTGGTTCATTACGTTCGAAGAAGTTTTTCATGCTCGATCGCCTTGCGGTTAGCGAAGACGACTACCTTGATGCGGCCAATCACGTCTGGTGTTCGGAGACGCAGGAGGTGATCGGACCTGACAACAAGCAAGTGTTTCCAGATCGATGCACGCCCGGTAGATCCTGCTACAAATCAGCGATTAGAGAATAGAGACATGAAATGGCAGGTAAGGATTATCGCCATGAGGGCCTCCAGTAAAATCCAACGATGGGAAGCAGCGGCATTTCGGGTGAGCAAGACTACAGAACGGGAGCGAAGCGACCGATTTCAACTAGGCATTCACTTACCGGTACTTGAAATCGGTCGCTTCGCTCCCGTTCTGTAGTTCTGGGTTCGTATGAAATTTCCGTGGACAGGGAAAACATTGAGGCATACAAGGTTCTCCCCCTTTGCATTACGCCGGCTTTAGCGGCATATTGATCGTCGTAGAGTTATTCGTTGGAGGTCTTCAATGCGAAAAGTTCTGTTTCTGGCAACCGTAGCGCTTGCCGCTCTAAGTTCCTTGATGTTCAGCTCGCGAGCCGAGAGCGTGGCCGTCCGCGGCGATTACGTTGAAGTGCGGACCGCGAGTGTGTTCGCCGGGGCCTGTCACTACAACGGCGAAGTGACCACCGCAGGACGCGAAGCGATGATGGCCTGGAACTTCACTTCCGGAAAATGGCAGGACGTCGACCTTACAGGTGTTCGGCTGATGGCGATTGTCAGTTCTGACGCAAACCTCTCCGAGATTAATGCCGCTCGTCAAACTGAGATCATTGTTGATTCGAGTGTGTCGCGTACAAAAGCGATGGCGGCATTGAATGCATTGAAAGAAAAGTACAGCGGTTCGCTTGGAAACATCGTGAATGTGCGGTTCGCTCCGATCAACTTTGTGCACGCAGGAAAAACGTACGCCGTTACCTCTGACGGTGCGACTATCAACGTTGAGGCGATGCCGAATGATCTCTGCTGCAAGATGCCAAACCTGGTTTGGTACACACCGTTTGTCAGCTTAGAAAACAGGAAAGTAGGCTACACCACGAAAGCACTGTACTCAGGAAACTCCGTTGGTGAACCTTGGTCGCGCTCAGGTGAGAACAGCGCGTTCTATGGCAGTTTCGCGTTCTAGAGAAGCTGATCCGCAGATTTCCACT
>DATBSH010000150.1:0-26057 GCA_036559885.1 Pyrinomonadaceae bacterium | reverse complement strand
AGGCCCAAACACTTCTACTGATGGAATATCATTAACGGCCCGATCAACTTTCTCCTGACGTAGCTTGACCATCAGGTGGTGATTCTCTGGATCGTAGTTGACGTTGCCAGTGATGTGCTGCTTTTCGATACCACCGATGCGATGCTCCAAACCTGGGGTTCCGGGCAATGCATACGGCCGCGCCAGTGTTTCCGGATCGCGCGCATACGGCATGAAGGTCGATGGGTCAGAAGCAAACTTCACCTCGATCTTCGGCAGATCTTCTATTCTCGGAATAGCCCAAGGCTCAGCACCGTTCGCCAGGTAGCCATCTGAAAGATAGAAGACGGGCACCATGTACTTGAACGCGAGTCTCACGGATTCTATCGCCATGTGGAAACAGTCGCCGGGCGTAGCGGGGGCAACAACAATCGCCGGACACTCGCCGTTCCGTCCCCACACTGCCTGAAACAGATCTGCTTGTTCCGTCTTCGTAGGAAGGCCGGTTGATGGTCCACCGCGCTGCACGTTAATAATCACCAACGGCAGTTCAGTCATGACGGCGAGGCCAATCGCTTCCTGCTTGAGTGCAACCCCAGGTCCGGAGGTTCCCGTCAGGCCGATGTGTCCGGCAAAGCTTGCACCGATCGCTGCGCAAACCGCGGCGATTTCGTCTTCAGCCTGGAACGTTCTTACGCCGAAACTCTTGTGACGCGACAACTCATGAAGAATGTCAGACGCTGGAGTGATTGGATATGACCCGTAAAACAGCGGTCGTCCTGATAATTGCGAGGCCGTGATAAATCCGATGGCCGTGGCTTCATTACCAGTCAGCTTTCGATACTTGCCCGGAGCGATCTTCGCTTTCTTGACTGTATAGTGAGTGGTGAATACCTCTGTCGTATCTGCAAAGTTGTAACCAGTCTTCAAAGCGATCTCATTCGCCTTCGCCAGCTGCGGGTTCTTTCCGAACTTGCTCTGAATCCAATTGAGCGTGTTCTCCATCGGGCGGTCGTACAGCCAATAGAGAACACCGAGCGCAAAAAAGTTCTTACATCGATCAATTTCTTTACGCGAAAGCTCAACATTCCCTTTCAACGCATTCATGTTCAACGTCGAAATCGGAAGCTTGTGCACCCGATAGCCAGCCAGCGAGTTGTCTTCCAGGGGATTGGAAGCGTAGTTTGCGTACTTCAAGTTCTCAGGCGTAAAGCCATCGGTGTTCACGATGACAGTGCCGCCTTCCTCGAGGTCAGGCAAATTCACTTTGAGCGCGGCTGGATTCATTGCCACGAGCACGTTTGGTTGATCGCCAGGCGTCTTGATGTCCTGACTTGAAAAGTTCAACTGAAAACCACTGACGCCAGGCAAACTTCCCGCCGGAGCGCGAATCTCTGCAGGAAAATCCGGCAGAGTCGAAATATCATTACCGACTACGGCTGAAGTGTTCGTGAACTGAGTGCCCGTTAACTGCATTCCGTCGCCCGAGTCGCCGGCAAACCGAATCGTCACAGTTTCCACTTCTTCCAGGTTCTTTTCGGCCGGGGCAATAGGCGGTTCGATAACAGTGCTCATGTCGTTTCTATTTAGACCTTTCGAAATTGATCTCTAGCTCGTAACGTTGCCGGGGTGTCGCCGTTCTCCCAGTGGGCGCCGCGAAGCTATCCTCAACCGAGTAATGAAATCGAGGATTTTCGCGCAAGCACCCAATTAATCAACTGGTATTGACCCGTGTTTTCAGGCCATCTTCGGCGTGAAATGTAGTGGTAATCCCCAACACAACTACTGACGTGATTCTACCAGCAAAGCGGAGACCACAAAAGCGGCAATTACAAAATCGAACTCTTGGTCAACGGATAACGATCACCGTCCAGCGAAAAGCGCTTGAAGTTCCTTGTCGTAAGGCGACATGGCGGCCAGCTCGGCGATTATTCCGGGAAGTATGCTGAGGGTCCGATCAATCTCTTCTCGAGTGTTGTATCGTCCCAACGAAAACCTGATCGACCCCTGCGCTGTTGTATACGGGATATTCATCGCACGCAATGTCGGCGACGCCTGCTTGGTGCTTGAATGACAGGCCGACCCGGTAGAGACACAGATACCCTCTTTGTCGAGGTGCGTGAGAATGTTCTGACCCTCCACGTATTCGAAAGAAATGTTGGCAGTATTCGGCAAACGCTTCGACGGGTCAGCGGTGCCGTTGAGCCGCGCATTCGGAATACGACTTAAGATTTGCGACTCGAAATAATCTCGCAACCCTCGAATCTCCTCGTGATTGTCAGATTCCCTTGCCAGCCGGCAGGCTGCACCAAGGCCAACAATATTTGGAACGGCCGACGTCCCTGCGCGTCGTCCCTGTTCTTGCGCGCCACCAATAATAAATGACGGCAGAGTCACACCAGTTCGGACGTACAGCGCACCGACACCTTGAGGCGCGTGTAACTTGTGACCCGAGAGAGCGAACAGGTCAACTTCTGTTGCTTTCAGGTCAATCGGTATTTTGCCGACAGCCTGCACACCATCGACATGAAAGAGAGCTGCTGATTGCTCTCTCACAATCCTTCCGATCTCTTTCATTGGAAACAGGACACCGGTTTCGTTGTTGGCAAGCATAATTGACACCAGTGCCGTATCCGGACGCAGCGCTGAACGAAGGGCGTTCAAATCCAGCTCACCGTTTTGATCGACGCCCAGCCACGTGACTTCGTAGCCTTCTTTTTCGAGCAGGTCGCACAGATTCCTGACAGCCTCGTGCTCAACTAAAGTCGTTACGATATGTTTCTTGTCCGGCTGCGCAGCTAACGCTCCGCGAATAGCCCAGTTGTCCGACTCTGAACCACAGGACGTAAAAACAATCTCGTCGCTGCTGCGAGCTCCCAGCAGGGTAGCCACTTGCTCCCGCGCTTCCTCGACAGCATCTTTCATCCTCCGTCCCAGTGCGTGAGCAGATGAAGGGTTCCCGAAGATTTCTGTTAGATACGGCCGCATCGCTGCAGCAACTTCCGGAGCGACACGTGTGGTGGCGTTGTTGTCGAGGTAGATCATGATGAATGTCTTTGGTCTTTGGGTTTTGTTCTCTGGTCTTTGTGCGCTCGGGTCATTACCAATTTAACTTCTCTGTGCATCCTCAATGTCCTCTTTGTCTCGGTGGTTTTATAAGATCAATAAAACTCAACCACGGAGACACAGAGGACACTGAGGATGCACTCATTGGCCATACAACTGTAGCCAAACAAGCCGCAAACAACAAAGGACTAAGCTCGGTGGACAACTGCAATCATCTCCTCAAGCAACGGATGACACGATCCGCACCCTCCACCTGCATTGCACGCCCTGGTAACTTCTGCAACCGTCGTCAGACCTTTTTGCGCGATTTCCATTTCAATAACCTGCTCGGAGACGCAGAAACAGGTACAGATAAGCGCGTCATCTCCATTCCACTCGTCTCGAGCGGCGTCGCTGTACTTCTGAATCGCGGCCAAAAGTGCATCACAACCTAACTTTGCACAAGCCGAATGCTCCGAAAACGGGAACCAATTCGCAGATCGAGCAACAATGGCTGCGTCAGCCGGCACCATTCCAGTCACCCGTTCTGTCAACATCGATAATGAAGCGACGAGAGCGTTACACCCTGCTGCTTTAAACTTTGCTTGCGCTATCCGATGCAGTTCGTCAATCTGAATCGAGACCCGAACCGTTGCTCCGCATTCCATCGAGGCGGCTTTACCAACAAAGCTCGGCTCACCCGCGTCACCTACGTTCCGCGGCTGGAAAAAGTGCTGTGTAATGTCCTCTGATCTGTCACTCATACAAGTAGGGCTTGATGTAATCAGCCAGGGCACGCTGATTGTAGCTGCTGTCGATAATTACGTCCGCTTGCCCTCGTCCGAAGTGGGCTATTCAAGGTTGCCGCAACTCCACAAGATCAGCTACGCTGGTTTGTTCTAATATACGGCTAGAATCAATCTATATGACCCAAATCAACGAACAACTAATACTCGACAGTCTTCGGCAGATCAAAGACCCCGATTTACATAAGGATATCGTTACCCTCGGATTCGTTAAAGACATCAAAATTGATGGCGGCGCCGTTGCCTTTCGCATAGTCCTGACCACACCTGCGTGCCCCGTAAAAGCCGAGATGGAAAGCGCGGCACGTGAGATCGTAACGAGCCTTCCCGGCGTAACTTCAGTCTCGGTAACAATGGATGCAGAGGTCCCTAAGGGTCGCGGACTTGGCGAGAAGGTGGTGGTTGAAGGTGTTAGGAACATCATCGCTGTCTCGTCTGGTAAAGGGGGCGTAGGCAAATCGACCGTTGCGGTCAATCTTGCGGTTTCTTTGTCACTAGACGGAGCTCGTGTTGGTTTGATGGATGCTGACGTGTACGGGCCAAATGTACCGATCATGCTTGGCGCAAGCGACGCACGCCCGGAAGTTGACGGTAACCGTCTCGTTCCGATTGAAGCCTACGGCGTGAAGTTAATGTCGATGGCATTGCTGCAGCCAGGCGACAAACCAATGATCGTTAGAGGGCCGATTCTGCACGGCCTCGTCAAGCAATTTCTAACCGACGTGAAGTGGGGAGAGCTTGATTACCTGATTGTCGACATGCCTCCGGGTACTGGCGACGTTCAGCTATCGCTCGCACAGTTGGTTCCTGTCCAGGGAGCCGTTCTGGTTACGACCCCACAAGACGTCGCAATCGCAGATGTCAGACGGGCTCTTAGAATGTTCGAGACTGTCGCGATTCCGATTCTCGGCATTGTCGAAAACATGAGCTACTTTGTCGCACCGGACACGGGTACTCGATACAACATTTTTGGCGAAGGCGGTGGAGAGCGGTTATCGCACATGTATCACGTACCTTTCCTGGGCGCCATACCTTTAGCGATCGAAGTTCGCGAGGGCGGCGACAAGGGTGTGCCAGTTGTCGTGAGTAAGCCCGATTCGCCTCAAGCTCAGGCGTTTCACAAAGTCGCCGAAGAGGTGGCGAGATATGTGTCTATCGAGGCCCTGAAGCCTGAACTTGTCGTTTTAGGCAAAGGACAATAAGATAAAGACGGTGTTTGAACTTTGCTCTTTGTACTTTGGCCATAGCGAGATACGAAGAACAAAGCACTAAGAACAAAGTTCAAAAACGAAGACCATACTAGTAATAGGAAGAAGAAGGGATAGAGAATATGTCAGCAACCGAAGCGCCAACCGTGACTTTGAACGTCACCGACAATGCGGCGACCGAAATCAAAAAGTTTATTTCCGGTGAAGAAGGATTGCCTGAAACGGCTGGGCTTCGCGTCCGAGTCGTACCTGGCGGCTGTTCAGGATTTCAGTACAGCCTGAACATAGAAGAGCAGTCGCGTGAAGGCGATTACCTCCTCGACGAAAAAGGTATACGCATGTTTATCGACATGTTTAGTGCACAGTATCTGAATGGCGTCGAGATCGATTATGTAACCGGGGTAATGGGTTCCGGCTTTACATTCAAGAATCCGAATGCGACCGGCAGCTGCGGCTGCGGTTCGTCGTTTACGGCCTAGTATTCAACTTTAGCATCAAGAACCGACGCGGTGTGTAACAGTAAGTTGGACGTTACTCACCGCGTTTTTACTGCCCAACGTGATTATGCTGGAACTAACAATCACCTTTGGGGGTCTGATAAGCAATTGTGTGTCGCAGTGCGTTACAGCTCTGGACAATACACAGAGCGATTGAAGGTTTAAACCCGCAGGTTCAATGGATGAGATGATCCCGCCTACGTCAGATTTTTCCCTGCGGCAAGCGCAGAATCAAGAAGACATCGAAGCCGCGCATACGCTATTTGAGGAATATGCGGCGAGCCTGGGAATAAGCTTGTGTTTTCAGAATTTTGATGAGGAACTTGCGAATCTTCCGGGGGACTATGCGCCGCCGTCTGGTCGGCTATTACTCGCATACGTTGATGAAGAGCTCGCCGGGTGTATAGCGCTAAGGAAGTTGAGCAACGAGATCTGCGAGATGAAACGTCTTTATATTCGGACAGAGTTTCGGGGCAAGGGTTTAGGAAGAAAAATGGTTGAAGCAATTTTGAGAGAAGCCAAAGAGATCGGCTACTCGAGAATGAGGCTTGATACCCTTCCCGGGCGAATGGACGAGGCCATCAACTTATATCGCTCAATTGGGTTCAAAGGAATCACACCCTACTACAACAATCCATCCCCCGATACCCTCTACATGGAACTCTCGTTGATTCCATAATCCCGAACGCTCCTCGCCTCACTTGCCGCTCGGACTCACTCATGTAAAATGCAATCTCCTACACATTTGTTTGGAGCTAAATACTAATGCCGAAGATTCAAGCTGAAACGGCCAGTGGTCTGGTCGAAACGGAAGCACCGCAAGGGAAGAAGCTGGTCCTCGCGATCGAGGACGCCGGCATAGACATTCTGCATCGCTGCGGTGGTAATGCGCGTTGTACAACCTGCCGAGTTGAGATACTCGAAGGGGATCCGGGAGAAATGGGAGAGCTGGAGCGCAACAGGCTCGCCGTTGAATCAGAACTGGGTCCGAATGTTCGCCTGTCATGCCAGATCCGGGTCGCAAATGACTTGAAGGTGAGAGTCATCAATCAGGTGAGCGTGCGCGGAATAGACGCCGGTCCAAGGCCGCTTGATTGACAGGCTGACGTTGACATCCATCAAAAGCCGAAGCACATCAGACATAGCCCATCGTTGCGTGTAACCTCACGTAAGGTGTAATCTTCGCTCGTTTTTCCAGCACACAACTAAGGGCAGGCAGACAATGCCTGGTCGTCGTTTTACGGTGACTGACGTTAAAGCGGTAACGTCTGTTTAGCGAATTCCGGAGGACATATGCTTATCGAGTCAACTGTGCATCTCCCCTTCAGTCTGGCTATGTTTCAGGATCTATTTCACGCACCCGATGGACAAGCGTTCACGCGAATATTTTTTCGGTGGTTTCACTTCGTCGCGGGCATCACGTGGATCGGCCTGCTTTATTTCTTCAATCTGGTCAACGTGCCTGTTCAAAAGGCACTTGATGCCGAGACGAAGAAGAAGGTCAACCCCGATCTGCTGGGACGGGCACTCTGGTGGTTCCGTTGGGGTGCCGTCGTAACGGTACTCGCAGGTCTGACTTACTACGCGATGTTTATTCTGAATCCTGACGTCAAGAATGCGAATACGCTGGGGAATGGCTCGATCAACGTTTGGGTCGTTCTCCTGGCATGGCTAACGTACCCAATCGTTTTGTTCGCGATTGAGTTCTTAATCATCAAGAAGGTGCCGGGAGTCATTAAAGACGGACGAGTGTTTGCTGTGGTGATGTTTATTCTCGTCGCGTTCTTTTCCTGGGCGATGGTCAGATACTTCAATGGAATGCTGACGGCTGGTGGCGAGAGCTGGGCAAGCAACAAGACGTATTCGATCGGAATCGGAGGCGCCTACGGTCTGGTAATGCTATTGAACGTGTGGGGAATTATCTGGCCTAACAATAAACGTATCCTCGCAGCCACCGCAGGTACCGGCCCTGCGCCACCGCCTGAGCTCGCGCGCCAGGCCTTCATCGCGTCTCGAACAAACGCCTGGTTATCCTTACCGATGCTTCTGTTTATGGGAACGTCGCACGGCGATTGGATCATATTGGGCAAATAACTTCGATCCTGTAGGAGGCAACCACGACAGCCGGGTTTGTGACCCGGCTGTTTTTTTGCTACCAAATCGAGTTTGTCACACTAAGTCCTCAGCCCCTCCACCACTTCGTCAAACTCCCGCGCAATATTGTTGCGTTCTACAAAACATAGGAGGGATTTATGGGAGCAAGTGATGTCTATAAGCCGCGACAGTTTAATCTGAGCGGCCTTAAAGGAATTTCGGATGAAACGCTTGAAATGCATTTCAAGCTGTATGAAGGTTACGTCAAGGAAACCAACAAGCTCACCGAAAGAATCAACGAATTCATTAGCGACGGGACGGTCGACCAGGAGGAGATGCCTGCTTATTCAGAAATTACTCGACGTCTGGGCTTTGAATACAACGGCATGGTCCTACATGAATACTACTTCGATAATCTCAAGAGCCGAGGTGGCACGGGAGATCCAACGAAGACATCAGAGTTCGTAAAAGCTGCCGAGTCGGCTTTTGGAACATATGAGATCTGGAAGGCTGACTTCGTGGGCATCGGGAAGATGCGTGGTGTGGGTTGGGCCATCTGCTACCAAAACCCGTCAAACGGACGACTGTCGAACCACTGGATTACTTTGCACGAAACGGGAAATGTTGCAGGCTTTACGCCGATCCTCGTAATGGACGTCTGGGAGCATGCATTTCTTCTAGATTACAAACCGGCAGAACGACCAAAGTATATCGAGGCGTTCTTCGCAAATATCAATTGGGATACTGTCAACGCTCGGTTGGGAAAAACCCGCGGCACGAAATCTGCTCGCGCGTAGCGGGCGAAGAACAGAGGGCGAAGGGCCAAGAGGGCTAAGCGCAAAGAACTAAGGGCAAGGTGGTTTCGGCCCTTACACCCTCTTCGCGCTTACCTCTTCGCGCTTTGGCTCATTTTTGCGGCAGTGGCGGCTTAGTCAAATTACAGTCCGTTACCGTTAATGCCCTCAAAAAATTCAGTAGGTCCTGACGCTGGTCTGGCAGAGGCTTGTGCGGTTGAAGATTCTTTTTGTCTAAGTGCTCATTTGGCTTACCGCCCGCCAGCATAAGGTCGACTGCTTCTTCGAGAGTTGCCACGCTTCCATCGTGGAAGTATGGAGCGCTCTTCGCGATGTCGCGTAACGTCGGAGTTTCAAAAGCACCTATGTCTTCCGGCTTATTGGTGACCTTGCCACGGCCGGGATCAGGCTCCTTCTGGTCCATACCAATACCGACGTTGTGGTATTGCTGATCGGTGAACAACACGCCATCGTGACAGTTGTTGCATTTGATAGCTTGAAAGATGTTCCATCCACGAACTGCGCTTTCATTCAGCGCGGTCTTCTCGCCTGCGCGCCAGCGATCCCAGGCTGTGTTCCCGCTAATAATTGTGCGCTCGAATGCCGCGATGGCTTTCACGATGTTGTCGGGTGTGACGTCGCTGTGAAACACACTCTGAAACTGTGAGCGATATCCTTCAAGCGCGTTGAGCTTGGCCGCTATCTCATCAGCCTTCGCGCCCATGTTGGCTCCGGTCCAAGCCGCGAGAGCCTGCTTCTCGAGTGATGGACTACGACCGTCCCAATAAAACTGTTGGTGATAGCCGATATTCCAGAGAGTTGGACTGCTGCGCGGCAGTTGCTTGTTGAAGGCTCCGATTGCTTTTGGAAGACCATCCGTCAATCCCTTTTCGCACACGTGGCACGAATAGCAAGACCTGGAGCCGTCGCCACTCAATCGCTCATCAAAAAACAGTTGGCGGCCGAGTGCGACCTTCTCCGGCGTCATGGGGTTATCAGGTGGAATCGGCATAGGTTCGTACGTTGAAAGCTGTGCCGGCAGCGGTTGAATTTCGGGTTTGAATCCGCCTCCGCTTTGTGTTTGAGTGTATCTCTTGCAGGAAAGGACGAAAGCGGCAGCGATAAAGAGAAGAGCGACTGCAAAAAGCAGGGAGTAACGTTTTGTTGTGCTCATAATAATTCAGTGCGCAATGCAGAAATCATTGGCGTCAAGATGTTATTGCTGGTTCGACGCGGATTCTGACACTGTGAGTTAGAGATTGTCTAGCGGCCACCCCGTGTCTGTTTGGGGAGTAGAGGTGACTTGTCACCGCTTTGTTCGCCGACTACTTCTCGCCGCTATCAAAACCAACAAAGGCCGCGACAAGTCACCCGGACGAAAGCGCCGACAAGTAGGCGCACTCCAAAGAGAACGTTTTTGAACGATTTGGTATTCTGAGACACAGAAACATGACTACGTTCAAAGCCGCGAACTTGATTTATAGAACGGGAGCGAAGCGACCGATTTCAACTGACGGAGCGCTGAGTCGTTACTTGAATGCGGTCGCTTCGCTCCCGTTCTGTAACCACAGCGGATCGAAGCCTCATTACTGGACTTCGTTGCTACTTTTTCTATTTCTGATTCAATTAGCCTGCAGCTCGAACGACAACGCACATACAACTGCGACGACGTTGGTCCAGCCGCCGCCGCATCAGGTACTCACCATTGTGCGAGGAGATTTGTACGCTAGGGTTCTGTCACCATGTGAAACGGAGTCACCAACAAAACCTGCCGAATGCGTTGGAGTCGATCCCCAAAAGCCGTTGCTCGTTTTCGATTTACCAAACGGAAAGTCATTTCGGTTAGGCGAGGTTGTGTCGATCAATTTCGCCGTAAGAAACGCAAAACTGCGGGCTAACGGTGGTGACCTCCGCGTTCGCTACATCATCGACGACGAAGACGCGCAGTGGAGGGACTGGGACGAACCCTTCGGACTCGCAGGTTGGGTGCCGGGCAAACACACGATTCGACTTGAGCTAATCGGACCGGATGGTTGGCCATATAAGAATGGAAATCAGAACATAGTCACACGAGAGATCAATGTTGAGCCCAACTGATCGTGCAAAGGCATTCGCGAGTCTAACTACAGAAGCGTCTCAGTGTACGCGCTGTCCTGCGATGTGTGGCCGGAGCGCAGTGTTGAGTGAGCTGAACGGTTCTGTCACGGCGCGAGTCATGTTTATTGGCGAGGCTCCCGGACGCAAAGGAGCTGACCGAACACGAGTGCCGTTCTCCGGAGATCAATCAGGAGCTAATTTCGATCGCTTCCTGAGTTCAATTGGTTTGCGACGCGAGGAGATCTTCATTACGAGCGCGGCACTTTGTAACCCGCGTAGCGCATCGGGTGCGAACCGGCGACCCACCCAAAAGGAAATTAACAATTGTTCTTATTTCTTGCGGCGAACGATCGATCTTGTGAATCCACGCGTGATCGTCACGCTTGGATCAGTAGCGCTTGACGCCCTGAAACGCATTCATCATCATGAATTGAATCTGAAAACGTCAGCAGCAAAGATCCATCATTACAGCGGCCGGGTGTTGGTGCCAATCTATCATCCAAGCCCTCAAGTACTCGCTTCGCACCGCCGCGAAGCTGAGCAGTTGGCGGATTATCAGGTTGTCGCGAAGGCGATTAGTAGACATGATTAACACGATGTACAGGATTGCGTTTTAAAGTTATATGAGTGAAGCAACTGAACAACTACGTTCGAATTCGTTAGCACTGGAACCGGTTCATTCTTTGTACGGTGCGAACTTTCGCGACGAAGATAGTTGGCGCGTACCCGCAAACTACAATGACACTGAAGCTGAATATCGCGTTGTACGCGAAGGCAGTGGTGGGGTGATTGATTTGTCTCCGCGAGGTCGCATTATCGTTTCTGGTGCGGAAGCAGTGATGTTCCTTAACGGTCTGATCAGTAATGACATGAAAACACTGGCTGAGAATCATTGGATGCCGGCTGTTTTTCCAACCGTACAGGGACGAATAATTGCTGCAGTACGGGTTCTCCGAACGGCTGATGGTTTCTTGCTCGACACCGAGTCTCAAACGCATCAGAGCGTCTTGAAAACTATTGAGCGCTTCACTCTTGCCGGCGATTTTCGGGTAACCGATGTTACGACTACGACAGCGATGCTGACCGTACAAGGCCGAGCAGCAAGACAAATTGTCGGGGCAGTTGTTGCCGACGTACCCAATCTCGATCGTGATGGGGCCGTCGAGTCACATTGGCGAGACATGAAACTAACGTTGCTGCGAGCGACACACACGGCAGAAGATGGTTTTGATTTCATCGTGCCTACCGACAATGCGACTGCGCTTTGGGACACGCTCGTTGAAGCGGGAGCACGGCCAGTCGGTTACGACGCCCTCGAAACACTGCGAATCGAAGCCGGCATCGCGCGGTATGGCCACGATATGGATGAAACGAACGTCGTTACGGAAACCAATCTCGACGACGCGGTCAGTTACACGAAAGGCTGTTACATCGGGCAAGAGATTATCATTCGAATTAGGCATCGCGGTCATGTAGCGAAGAAGCTGACAGGGTTAGCGTTAGATACGAGAAAACCAGTTGAACCTGCGACACCTGTGCGAGGGGCGGCCGGCAACGAGATTGGGCGCGTTACTTCAGCCACGTTCTCTCCAACTATCGGCAAAACTGTCGCACTGGGCTACCTCCGATACGAACAGGCAGCCGCCGGTACCGAAGTCAGGATTGTTCGTGCTGACGAAGAGATTGAAGGCAAGGTATCCGAGCTTCCCTTCGTTCGAGGCAGTTGGTACTCGAGCTAATTAAATATGTCAGAAGAACCGCTGCCATCAGATGCGTCGCGCGATCTCGACTATACTCAAGCTCGCCTCGCGTACTCCATTATCGAGTCGTTGCTTGAACACACTCGCGTTGTTAGCGATCTCGTGGCCTTGATGGCTCAGGTGCTTGACGAAGACACAACCAAAGCCGTCACGCAAACGCCGACATGGACAGCCTACCTTGACAGCCGTCGTGCGCTTGAACGGACAAAAGCAGATGTGGAGAAATTTTCCGAGGGGATGAAGAAGCTGGAGTAAATGAACCTATACTTCGCACGAAATCAAATTGACGATTCCTCCGGCACGCTTCTGCACCTCGATGAGGTTAAATCCAGCTGATCGCGCCGTTTCCGCAGTTCTGCGGTTGAAGTGATCATCAAACAAAGGCACTGTCAGAAGATTCAGCACGTCAAATATTGGTCCAAGCAAACCTTTTGGACGCACATGCTCCAGCAGTATCACTCGTCCACCCTTCCTCACCACGCGTCGAAGTTCTTGAAACGCGCTTTCCGGAGAACTCACTGAGCAAAAGACCAACGTTGCAATCGCCGCGTCAAATGAAGCATCTGCGAAAGGGAGTTGTTCTGCGCAATTTTGGATGAGTGTGATCTGCTTCGTCTGCTTCGCGCGAGCAAGCTTTAGCATCTCTGCATTCGGCTCAGTTGCGAAACCGGAGGCTCCTGGTGGGTACAGGACAAAATTCAAACCAGTGCCTGCACCAACCTCAAGAATTCGAGAATCATCGGGTAAGCGAGCCAGGGCTTCCTCGCGCAGCCCGGGAAAGAACCACCGCTCCAAACGACACATTGCTTCGTCGTAGTGAGGAGCAATGTCATCGTAGGTTGAGAGAGGTCTCGACATCTACTTAGCGATCATTATTACCTGGCGCTCGCGGCCGCCATCGAACTCGCACAGGAAAACGCCTTGCCAGCGGCCCAGCAAGAGTTTTCCATCCTTGAAGGGAATGGTGACGGAGGAGCCAGTCAGAGTGGCTTTAATGTGTGCATCTGAATTCTCTTCGCCGTGACGGAAGCCCATTCCATGTTGAGGGATCAGCGTGCGCAGCGCATGTAACATGTCACGAGGGACGTCAGGGTCAGCATTTTCGTTGATGGTCAATCCCGCGGTTGTGTGCTGCACATAGAGCACAACAACTCCTTCTTTCAAACCAGACTCTCTGAGTTTTTCTGTAACTTGATCTGTAAACTCGACGAGTTCCTCGCGTTGGCGTGATTTGACCTTTAGAACAAACATGTCAGTCTAAGTATCCTGCAATCATATAATCCTGTAATTCTGTTAAAAAACGGCTTAACAGGATTACAGGATTTCAGAATTACAAGATTCGGTTGGTGGCAGTTCCGATTATTCGCTTCCGGCTACTTGCCGCCAGACGCTTTTCGTTTCAGCAGCGCCCATCCAGTGGGAAGCACAGCGGCGGCAAGAAGTATCTTGATGACATCACCAATCAGGAACGGCGCCACACCAACCTTAAACGCACCTAAAGGGGTCGCATTCATCCCAACCGTCAACCATGCCCAGCCACCCAGAAGGATTACTACGGAGCCAATCGCCATTGCCGCAATAGCTGCGAGGAAACGACGATCCCAGCCATGCTCGGCGAACGCGCCGGTTATGTAAGCGGCGGCGGGAAACGAAACCAGATATCCGCCGGTGGGGCCAAGCAAAACGCCGAGGCCACCGGTGCCTCCGGCGAAGAACGGCAAACCTGCCGCGCCTTCGATCAAGTAGGCAATTAATGCCGCAGCGCCGAGTCGAGATCCCAGCAGCGCGCCCGTCAACGTCACCGCAAATGTCTGCATTGTGATCGGTACCGGCCCAATCGGAATCGCAACTTGCGCAGCGATCGCATTAAACAAACTAAATGCGACGACGATCGATACGGTGCGCGTGGCGTCCATCGGCGACAGAGCCGCAGCTACCAACGTATCGCCTTTCATATAGGGAGTCATAGGCTATTCGTGTCCTTAGCGCTATTTTTAGTATCAGTTACCCGCTGCCTCTTTCACCAAAGGAGCAGTCGTCTTCTCGATCGCAGCCGTACCGATTCGCATTCCGTGGAAAGAGCGCCACACGAAAAACACAGCTAACAAAAAGAAGACCAATGCGAGTATCTGGGTGAACATCGGGTTGTCGTTGTTGCGCGCAGTCAGATTAACAGCGAGCTCAACTGCCAGTAGCCCGAAAAGTGTGGTGAACTTAATGACCGGATTCATCGCCACGGATGAAGTATCTTTGAAAGGATCCCCGACAGTATCGCCGACCACCGTTGCATCGTGCAGCTCCGTTCCCTTTGCTTTCAGATCAACCTCCACCACTTTCTTGGCGTTGTCCCAGGCGCCACCAGCGTTCGCCATGAAGATCGCCTGGTACAGTCCAAACACTGCGATCGAGATCAAATAGCCTATAAAGAAGAACGGTTCCACGAAAGCAAACGCGAGCGTTGAGAAGAAGACCGTCAGGAAGATATTGAACATGCCTTTCTGCGCGTACTGCGTACAGATCTGCACAACTCGCTTGCTATCGGTCACGGATGCTCTCTCGACGCCTTCGAGCTTGATGTTTGCCTTAATGAATTGGACCGCGCGATAAGCACCGGTCGTAACGGCCTGCGTGGAAGCACCTGTGAACCAATAAATGACCGCACCACCAGTAATCAGGCCCAGCACGAACGGTGCGTGTAACAGCGACAGTCCCTCAGTGCGTGTCGTTAATCCATTGGTGAGCGCCATGATGATTGAAAAGATCATGGTTGTTGCGCCAACAACTGCCGTGCCAATCAACACTGGTTTTGCCGTTGCCTTGAACGTGTTTCCTGCGCCATCGTTTTCCTCAAGCAAGTGCTTGGCGCGACTGAAATTCACATCGACGTTGAAGTCGCGTTTCATTTCTTGCGCGATGTCTGGCACTTGTTCAATGAGCGATAACTCGTAAACCGATTGGGCATTGTCTGTGACTGGACCATAGGAGTCGACCGCGATTGTGACCGGGCCCATGCCCAGGAATCCGAACGCCACCAGACCAAAACCAAAGACTGGGGCCGCAACTTGGGAAACCATCAATATCCCTAAGTTAGTGCCTTCGGTCATACCTAGCGTGGCAAAGAAGTACGCAATCGTCATCAGGCCCACGATACTAATTCCAAGCCAATAACCCGAGTAGTTGCCTGCCACCAGGCCCGAAAGAATATTTAGCGATGGTCCGCCTTCTTTTGATGAAGTGACCACCTCGCTAACGTGTCGCGACTCGGTTGAAGTGAATACCTTCACCAGCTCCGGGATGATGGCTCCAGCCAACGTTCCACACGAGATGATTACACTTAGTTTCCACCAAAGCGTGGTGTTTCCACCAAGCTGAGGGATCGTAATCCGCGAAACGATAAAGGTCAGGACCACAGAAACCACGGAGGTAATCCAGACCAGAGACGTTAGCGGGGTTTCAAAATTCATTCGATCAGCCGTCTTGTAGCGCGCCGTTGCAATCAGATTATTCACGAAGTACGAAGCGGCACTGGCGATAATCATCATGATGCGCATGATGAAGATCCAGACAAGCAATTGCACTTGAACGGTTGGGCTTCTAACGCCAAGCAGAATGAAAGTAATTAACGCGACACCAGTCACACCATAAGTTTCAAAACCATCAGCGCTAGGGCCCACGGAATCGCCTGCGTTGTCTCCGGTGCAATCAGCAATTACACCAGGGTTGCGTGCGTCGTCTTCTTTAATCTTGAAGACGATTTTCATGAGGTCAGATCCAATGTCAGCAATCTTCGTGAAGATGCCACCAGCGATCCGTAATGCCGCGGCACCGAGCGATTCCCCAATCGCGAATCCGATGAAGCACGGCCCAGCATAGGCCCCCGGGATAAACAGCAAAATACAAAGCATGATCAGCAACTCGACGCTGATTAGCATCATGCCGATACTCATGCCTGCTTTTAGCGGGATTGCATAGAGCGGGAAAGGTTTTCCTTCAAGACTCGCGAAGGCCGTGCGCGAGTTGGCGAACGTGTTGACACGAATGCCAAACCAGGCAACGCCGTAGCTGCCAGCGATTCCCACAAGACTAAAGGCGAGAATGATGATTACACGAGGTATCTCATACCCCAACAACACACCGAAATAGAGGACGATAATGACTGCGATAAACGCTTCAAGAATGAGGATGAACTTACCCTGCGTGATCAAATAGGTCTTGCATGTCTCGTAGATTAGTTCCGAAATCTCTCGCATAGAACGATGCACTGGCAATCGCTTGAGGTTCATGTACATCGCCAAACCAAACCCAAGACCCAGAAGAGATATGACGATACCAAACAAAAGTAGATTGTGACCGTTAATGCCACCCAGGAAGGAGACACGAGAGAGATCAGGGAGTTCGAGGTTCGCTTCGCCCCCGCGGTGCGATTGAGCGTGCGCCGTAAGCGAAAACAAAAAGACTAATGTTAGCGATAACGCCGCGTTAAGAGCTGGCCGCAGTTTTCTCATAAGAAGCTCAATACCTTCGGGTAACATATCCTTCCCTCGTGTAATAAGTAGCGCCGCTGCAAAAACGCTCAGCAGGCTGACGAACAAAATCAGCGATGGTTCCACTTTTGAATAATCCTTTCCTGACGTACGAAAAATGGCGAGATACGCAACTGCCTGCCGTCGTGAGGCAAACGAATTCACATCCGGAGCGACCTCCGGACACAACTCAGCCCCCACCGCAGGTCTTATAGAAAACGCGTATTATTGCCGATTTGCGTGGAAACTGTCCAACCGCGCTAGGAGCAAAGCGCCAGACGCAAAGAGCTTAGGGCAAAGAACCGTTGTTCTGGGGCGATGCCGTTGGTGGGCAGTTTCTGAAGCTCTTTCCCAATAAGCTCATTGCTCGGGCTTTCCTCTTAGCCCTTTGGGCTTTGCTCTTCGCCCGTCTGTTCCGGATTCAGAACAGTTCAAAATTGCCAGATCCTCAGAACTCCAAAATCCTGCAGCAAGCCTTCAGGCAAGAATCCAAACTAGGCAATCCCGCGCCCGCCTGGCGCTCTATTCAATCGGACCTCTCCTTCTCCTTTTTAGCCACACGAGATGCGTACTGATCACGTCACGACCGATTCGAATCTCGCTGCTCTCATTCGAACCAACAACACGTGAATGCTGTGGGCATAACCATTGCCTAATCACGAATTGTTGGGATGGCTGGAAGCAATCCGCATCCGATTAATGGAACACAATCGACGCGTAGGTCTTCAACTCCCCTCCCACATCACTGTTGCTCCCCAAATTTGAACTTACAACAGCTACACAGTATGGAGATCTTTATGAAGAGCTTTCGAAAACTTACAAACATATTGAGCGCCGTCGTCTTCGCGTTCGTTTGTTTGCTAACGGCGCACGCTCAGGTTACGACCAGCAGCGTTCGCGGCATCGTTCTCGATCCTCAAAACGCAGCGGTGCCCAACGCAAAGGTAACGATAACAAAGAAGTCGACGAATACCTCGGCGACAACCCAGACTAGCGATACCGGCCAGTTTGAATTCAACAATCTGGCTTTGGGAGACGACTACGAAGTGACGGTCGAAGCTGCCAGCTTCAAAACCCTAACTCTCTCAAATGTGAAGGTGCAGTTAAATCAGGTAACGGACTTATCAGCACAACTGACAATTGGTGCCATTGGCGAAACTGTAACTATCACATCTGGTGGCACCGAGCTCGTTGACACGACGACGAACAACCTCTCGAAGAGTTTTAGCGAGCGACAGGTTGTGGAGCTTGCCCAAACCAATGTTGGCGGAGCGTTTGGTGGTGGCGTAAACAACCTTGCTTTGATCGCGCCGAACGTATCGAGCTCCGGCGGAGTCGGCGTTGGGTCAGGCGGTTCAATTGGTGGTCAACGCCCAAGAAACAACAACTTCATGGTCGACGGCGTCGACAATAATCGGAAAGACATAACCGGCCCGCAGATTTACGTCTCACCAGAAGTGGTGCAGGAATTTTCTCTGCTGCAGAATCAATTTTCCGCAGAGTTCGCGCGTTCTACCGGCGGACAATTCCTGACAGTAACGAAATCCGGTACCAACGACTTTCACGGTTCAGTCTATGGCTTCTTCCGTAATCGTTATTTGAATGCGCTTGATACGCGGCAGATTGAAGAGGGCTTCGTGCGTGAGAAAAATGTGCCAGGAACGCAGTTTAACCCGCGATTCGACTTTTTCCGCGGCGGTGCGAATATCGGCGGCCCGATGTACCTGCCGAAATTCGGCGAAGGCATGCCGGACATTTGGAGTGGAAAGAACAAACTCTTCTTTTTCACGTCGTATGAACGCCTCCAGTTCGGCACCGGCGCAATACCGGCTGGAATAACAGCGCTGACAGCTGCCGGGCTGAATACTCTCGCGAGCACTCCTGGCATCTCTGCGACAAACCTCAGCGTTTATCGCGAATTTGTTCCCGTAGCCGCAACAAACAATGCGGGCACGATCAACTTCTGTAGCGTTCGCCCGGACGTTAATGGATTGTGTCCCGCAGCAAATGCCGTTCTGCTGCCGATCGGGACAATTGAGTTGCCACCGCAACCGCAATTTAACAAGCAGAATAACTTTGTACTGAACATTGACTACACGCAAAGCGAAAACACCCACCATCATGGACGGTGGAATCAGGTTGACAACTATGGCGTTGGCCTGGCGGGCTTACCAATCTTCAATGAACCCGTTCCTGCCAAGCAGCGGTTGTTCTCTTACACTCTGGTCCATAACCTAACAGCGAACCTTTCTAACGAGGCGAGGATAGCTTATCGTCGATCTGATCTCTCCTTTCCAGTTACGACGAGTTTCCGCTTTCCGGGTTTGACCGACACGTCGTTCCCAAACATCGGCCTGACAGATATGGGGATCGACATCGGACCTCCGGCAAACTTTCCGCAAACCGGCGTCGAGAACAGTTATCAGATAGTTGACAACCTGACGTATCTAAGGGGGAATCACACGTTCAAATTCGGCGGCGACTTTCGCAATATCATCTCGCCGCAAACTTTCACCCAACGTGGACGTGGAGATTATCAGTATACGGACTCGCAGCTTTACTTCTACGACATGACGCCCGACTTCACTGCCCAGCGAAGCGTCGGGGATGTGGTCTACTACGGCAATCAAAGGGTTCTTTTCGCGTTCGCGCAGGATGATTGGCGTTTGAGACCAAACTTCACCCTCAATCTCGGTGTCAATTATTCATTCCAGGAACCTCCCGCTGGTACAAAACTGCAAGCGCTGAATGCCATCTCGAGCGTTCCGGGATTGATCGACTTCCACGCTCCAAAATCGCAGAAGACCAACTTCGGGCCACGCCTGGGGTTTGCCTACTCTCCGGATTATTCTGACGGGTTACTCGGAAAACTATTCGGCAGCGGCGGAAGAACTGCGATTCGCGCCGGTATGTCCATGAGCTACGACTACATCTTCGACAACGTGTACATTCTGTCGTTGCCGCCACAAGCGCAACAGACGATCGACGTCACTGGACCACCGCACACTCCGAACTTCCTGGCGAACGGTGGAATTCCAAATGTTCTAATCCCTGCCGGCAACAATGCAGCGGCTGCCAGAGCAGCGACAAGCGCCTTCATCGACGATCAGCAGATACCTTACGCGCTGACGTGGACGGGCAGTATTCAACGACAAATTGGAAATGATTGGGCAATAGAGCTCCGGTACCTCGGCACTCGCGGAATTCATCTGTTAACTCAGAACCGCATCAATCGGCAGCCTAAGGCTTCACCTGAGATTGGTGGCTTACCGACGTTCCTTTCGAGACCTACCCAAGCTCAACTTGATGCACTGCCGCTCACGTTGACTCAGATCAACGCGCGCAGCAACTTCGTGCCAGCATACTTCAATGCTGGATTCACAAACCCGGGCAGCATCGTCGGGTTCTTGTCAAACGGCAACTCAACATACCACGGGGCTTCTGGTCAGTTGACACACCGTTTTGCCGATGGATTTCAGATGACTGCCGCCTATACGTGGAGTCATTTAATCGACGACACAACGGCTGAGGTCTTCTCAACAGTCCTGAGTCCGCGTCGCGTGGAAGACTTTCAAAACCTGCGACGAGACAGAGCTGATTCTGCGCTGGATCGACGCCACCGGTTTGTGACTTCTTTCATCTACGAGTTGCCGTGGTTTAGAAACGATCAAAATAGGTTTGTGCGCACCGTTCTCGGAGGCTTTACCTTTGCCGGTACGTACTCTGCCGAGTCAGGGGAGAAGGCCACTGTGCTTTCGGGTATTGATTCGAACGGCAACGGCGATGCTGCTGCTGACCGTGCGATTAGAAACCCGAACGGCGTTCGCGGAACAGGCAGCACTGTGACTGCGCTGACGAACAGTGCGGGAGAAGTTGTTGCTTATGTGGCGGATAATCCCAACGCGGAATACATCCGCACGGGTCTGGGCGCGCTTTCTAACTCCGCACGCAACACGTTGCAGTTGCCTGGCATCAATAACCTCGACTTCTCACTGTTTAAGAACTTCAACATTGGAGAAAACAAAAAGATCCAACTCCGAGCCGACTTCTTCAATGCCTTCAACCATCCTCAATACATCCCCGGATCGCCAAACGACATCCAGCCGGTTAACACGACTGGTGTTGGACAGGTGAACACAATTACTGGTGTGACGATCAGCGCAGCGAACCCAGGCGCAGCCACGTTTAATCGAGCAGACCGAGTGTTCGCCAGCAATCCGCGGGTGATTCAGTTGGCCTTGAGGTTCAACTTCTAATAGGCCAGCAATAGAAGCGACGGGAAGCTACGCTCAAAATATCGAGTGAGCTTCCCGTCACCTCTTCATTCAACTCGGCGTCATGAAATCCTTAGTGCAAAAGAATAGGACGTATTTGACCTATAGGACTTATTTCGTCTTTTTAATACTCTTCGCGGTTACTTCTACCGTCTCTGCACAACGTCCGGGCGAGCGACCTACGCGCGATACGACTGATCGACTTTCGCGCATCGATACTAATCGTGCGGCAGATCTACAAATCATAAAGGGGGAGAAGAACGACGGAATCATACAAGCCATTCTAAAGCAGATAAACGAGGACTTTAGAGGCCTACAATCAGTGAATAACAAGATGATGGCTGATACCTCCGCGAGCGCTGAAATCGACTACAAGTTCGTCTCTGTCATGATTAGTCAGATTGCGAAAAAGGCCACCCGGCTCAAACAAAATTTGGCATTACCAAAATCGGAAGACATCAAAGTCACTAAAGAACCAGAGAAAGAAATTGCAACCGAGAAGGACTTCAAAGCGGAGTTACTGTTGCTCGATAGTTCTGTGATGCGGTTCGTAACGAACCCTATCTTTCAACAGACCAATGTTGTGGAGTTGAAGCTGGCAAATCAAGCGAGTAGCGATCTTGAAACAATTATCAACCTTAGTAAGCGGCTGAAGAAGGGATCAAGATTAACGAAGACCGCGAAATAAGAGGCCCTTATATGTCTTATAGGACTTATCGCTACTCACTGTTTCCCGCACGATCGGTCTGATTCTGATCTCGGGTATCGGGCCGCGGGTCAGTAACGATTCCATAGCGTCGGATCTTTGTATTGAGTGTGGTCACCTTGGTTCCGAGTAAACGCGCCGCTCGCCTCTGACGGCCCCCTGTCTTGCTGAGGGCAATGCGGATAAGCGCGGCTTCGAAACGATGAACTTCCTCTTGAAGATTAAGAGGTGAGTCAAAGGCATCTATCCGGTTCTCAAGTGATTCAATTTCGGACAAGAGAGTTAAGACTAGTACTTTCAAGGATGCGATTCGAGCATCTGCGATCGTCGGTTGATGGGAAGGAAATTTCGGTAAGTTAAGGTAAGACGAGGGCTGGTCCGACGAAGTCGCCGAATCCACTTTGTGACGTGGAGTTGGGCGCCGGTTTGGTTCAGGTGCGTTCATAATTCACCCGTCACCATTCGTGAGCACAAATGTGATAGTTCTTTATTTTCGTGCTCAAGGTAGTGGCATTTAGTCTCAGGAGCCTGGCCGCCTGGATCTGTGATCCACGGGTCATTCTGAGCGCTCTGCGTATCAAGGCAATTTCGAAACGGCGCACTTCGTCATAGAAATCGAAGTCGTCGTTAAGGGCTGGTAACTCAAAGCTCTCCAAATCGTCGACTGCGGTGTTTAAAGCGGCTACCAGTGAGCTGATTGAAGCAATTCGCCGGCGTAGCGTCGTGCCGCTCCGCATCTCTCGGCGGGAGGAGATTTCGTCCCGTTCTATAGATGTTAATGGCTCGGTCATCACCAAGGTGTAGTACCTCCTGGAACGAGAGGAACTGTAACGGGTGGTCACCAAAAATGTCCTAGGTTTTGTCAGATAAAGTTCTGATAGTTTCCTCAGTTTCTTGTGATGCAGCCGAATCTGGTTGAGTGCAACTCCGGAAGCTGGCGAACCGTACTTCAGTCGTGACCATCAAATCGTCCACTGAAAGACCTTTCGAGCCGATCCTAACTTCTTTTGCTGCGCAGTCAGTTTCGCCGGGTAGGTAACAAATGAGCCAGCGACCTTTGAGCTTTTACGAGTTTGGGCCGTTTCGCATCAACGTTACGGAGCGCTTGCTTCAGCGCGGCGATGAACTAGTTCCACTGAGCCCCAAGGTTTTTGACACCCTGTTGATTCTGGTCGAGAACCACGGGCATGTGGTCGAAAAAAAGGAGTTGATGCAGTCGCTCTGGCCTGACACGTTTGTCGAAGAGAGCAGCTTGACCCAAAACATCTCGTTGCTGAGACGAACACTAGCTGAGAGCGAAACTGAACTGCAGTACATTGAGACAATTCCCAAACGAGGCTATCGCTTCGTTGCCAAAGTCAACCGAATAGATGAATCGAGCAACGAAGAATTGGACGCTTCGAGCTCGTTCGTCGCCCTCCCACAAAGAATCTCGTCGCACTTTAACGACTCCTTTGGTTCCAGAGCGGCGAAACCTTTGCTGAACGGCGACCGTCACAACAGTTATCGAATCAACTCATATCTCGCGGCGGTCGCCGCCTGCGTTTTGGTAGGGGCATTGATAACGTTCGGCTACCGGTTGCAAAAACGTACGGCAGACACCGATGGACTTGCCGGCAAAACAATCGCCGTGCTGCCATTCAAGACCATTGGGGCTGACAGTGAAAAAGAATTGTTGGGTTTGGGTATGGCTGACGCGCTGATCATTAGGTTGAGTCGACTCGAAGAACTGACGGTGCTCCCGACCGGTTCGATCTTCAGGTACGCCAATACAGACCAGGATACGGCGGCAATTGGCCGGGAACTCGGGGTTGACGGGGTTCTTCAGGGAACCGTTCAGCGAGAAGGTGACGTCGTGCGCGTGGCGGCGCAGTTAATCCGGGTCAGCGACGGCAAGACTATCTGGTCCGCGAAATATGATGAACGACAAAGCAACATCTTTGCGCTGCAAGACTCAATTTCGGAGCAGTTGGCAGTTTCGCTGGTGCCGGAGATTTCTACCACTCGAAAACAATCGCTATGGGTAAAGTCCACTTCGAATCCGGAAGCATATCAGGCGTATTTACTTGGCATGCACTTTTGGAACAGAAGAACGAAGGAAAATCTGAAGAAGGCCATCGAATATTTGGAGCAGGCGGTAGCAAAGGATCCAAAGTTTGCTCAAGCTCATGCGATTCTAGCGGATTGTTATTTTCTAACGGGCACAGACGAGTATCGCTTGATGATGCCGTTGGACGCGGCAGCCCGGGCTGAAGGTTCAGCTAACCGGGCGTTGGAGATTGACGACACCATCGCGGAGGCACACACCGTCAAAGCGGGTATCCATCTCATGCGTCAGCAATTCGACGACGCTGCGAAGGAGTTCACTCGGGCAATCGAATTGAAGCCAACCTACGATGTTGCCCACTTGAGATACGGTTATTTCCTGATGTGGAGTCTTCAGATTGAGGAAGGCGAAGCACATATGCGTCGAGCTCAGCAGCTGGATCCAGTGTCTCCAGTTCCAAACGCCGCTTTAGGCTCTGTCTTGCTTATGGCACGCAAGACGGATGAGTCGATCAAGTACTCTCAACGAGCACTTGAGCTCGAGCCAAACATCATCTCAGCCCGGATGAACCTGGCTGATGCTTATTTGGCAAAAGGAATGTTTAGCGAGGGGATTCACGAGCTTGAAAAGCTTACCGATAATAATGACGAATATGTCCTGGGTCACAAAGCTTACGCGTATGCAGTTGCTGGTCGTAGAGAAGAAGCACTAAGGACCGTTGCTGCTTTGCAGAAGTTAGTCGGGACGAAAGGTGCACCGTATTTTTACGCGAGCATTTACGGCGCACTCGGTGAGAAGGATAAAGCCTTCGAGTGGCTTGAGAACGTCCACCTCGGTCGTATGATGCAGGCTTACCTTAAGTACGACGAACAACTCGATTCATTGCGAAGCGATCCAAGATTCTACGATTTTCTCAAGCGTCACCAGTTAGAATGCTTGCTGCAAAATTCGGACTCACACTCAGGACGCTGATGCCACGGCCTTGCGCCGTGGTAGTTCACGCTAGCAGCTACATGGAGTCAGACAATTCCATTCTTGAGATGCCACGTGCTTGCCACGTGAGTTTGTCCTAGTCCGACCAAGCGACAACAGTCTGCGTTGGGCTGTGCTACCTTGTTCCTCACCAGATGACTTTCCCGAAACGCCTGCTTCAAAAATTAAGTCTTTCCCTTCTGCTCGGTCTGACCGCGGCCATCAGCGTTCTGGTGTTCTTAGCCTGGCTGGCTGATGAGGTACTCGAAGGCGGCACGCGCGCGTTCGACGAGGCGATTCGAGAGGCCGTTCATCAAATCGCTTCTCCTACGCTGACGACGCTAATGCGTGGTATCTCGTTTCTTGGGTCAACGCAGTTTCTTTTTGCTGCCACAACAGTGATGGTCATTTGGTTCGTTTTCCGCAGGTGGAAGCGCGAAGCGATTCTGTTGGCTGTTACGATGATAGGTGCATCGCTGCTCAACATAACTCTCAAGCTCGCTTTCAAAAGAGTTAGACCAGAACCATTCTTTAACTTAGCCACTCCGAGGTCGTTTAGCTTTCCCAGCGGTCACTCGCTCGCGAGCTTTTGTTTCTTCGGAGCGTTGGCAGCGATTCTCAATGCTCGCGTTCAAAATCGGAAATTCCGTCTGGTTATTGTCGCCAGCGCTGGAATGATGGTTTTGTTGATTGGATTATCACGGATCTATTTAGGAGTGCATTACCCAACGGACGTCATAGCCGGGTACTGTGCGGCACTGATTTGGATCGGCGCTGTCAAATTCGTTGAAGAGACGCTGGTGAGACGCAAGCGCAGAAAAGCAGATCCACCGATTTCCACGGATTACGTAGATTAGATCTAATTTAGCTGGATTGACGTTATAGACTTCCCTGGAAAAACAAGATTAGCTAATTCACTCAACGTCGCTCTCTAAATTCGTAATCTGTGTAATCTGTGGAAATCGGTCGATCTGCTTTTGTGGGCCGTTGAATTCTGCGGCGCCTGGAATTCGCAGCTTCATCTCAACGGACAATCCGCCTCCGGAGGCATTTACTGCTTTGACGCTGCCTCCATGTAAATGAACGGCGCGCTCGGTGATCGCCAGTCCTAAACCTGTGCCACCACCGCTCTGACGATCGCGAGCGTCCTCGGTCCGATAGAACGGACGAAAGATTCGTTCTAGTGCGTCTTCCGGAACGCCTTGACCTCGATCTCTGACTTTAATCACTGCGAAGTTCTCAGCCGATCCATTTT
>DATBSH010000149.1:0-3889 GCA_036559885.1 Pyrinomonadaceae bacterium | reverse complement strand
GCTTGCGACCTGACTGTGGAGGAACAGGAGACCCCATGGAAGTTGAAATTGGCGACTTGAACAGCACGGTTCGTGCTATCGACGGCGATGCGCTCTTGTCGCCACCAACTTTGGAACGGATTGTTCGCATCGTTTTGCAGGCAGTTGACGAACGCGACGCTCACCGTTGGCGAGTGCGCGATGAAGAACGAATCTCGACCGGCATTAATCACGATCTGGACGAAACGGAGTGGCGCTCATGGAGCAGGTAGCCAAGGCATTGTTGCACGTTGAATGGGCCGAAGTCATCGACGGGAAACCGAGAACTGAGGACATTCCTCTGCAGTACAACCCAACGGAACTGTCCTGGGACAAAGGCGTCCAGATTGCCGAAATCGCAATGCCTGGCCTTGATGCCCCACTACAGCAATTCATTCGCGGACAAGCCGAAAAACTTACGCTCGAGCTGTTTTTTGATACCACCGACGAGGGTGGGATGGGACGAAACGCCGTCAGCGTTATCAAGCACACGGATCGGATTTACCAGCTACTAAAGATCGAACCTGAAAGTCACGCGCCTCCGCTCTGCACTTTCATCTGGCACGAGGAGTTTCCGGGATCAACTTTGAATGGAAAGCGGGGTAGTCCGGCAAGCAGGGTCGAAAACGAAGTGCTCGGCGCTTTGGCGAATGTGAACCCCGATACTGCCGATACGGTTGGTGAAGTGGTCGAACCAGTTGTCGATTTCGCGACCGGCAATCAGCGTCGTAACGGTTTCAAGTGCATCGTCGAGAGCGTGAAACAGAAGTTCACGCTATTCAGTCCTCAAGGCGTTCCTTTGCGGGCAACTCTGTCGGTCACGTTGCGCGAATACAAGACCCTTGAAGAGCAACTTGCGCATTTGAACCTGATGTCGCCCGATCGAACACGCAGCCACATTGTTGAGAGTGGCGAGACCCTTTCGAGCCTGGCCGCGCGGTTTTATCAGAATCCTGATGATTGGCGGTTTATCGCGGATGAAAACCAAATTGAGGATCCGCGCCGCTTAGCGGTTGGCACTTTTCTGACCATTCCACCAACCCAGTAGGAGCCATGCCGTGGAAGTAGTGACTCTCAGAGAAGAATCGGCAAGACAGGGTGGTTTTTATGTCCCTCGTTTTGAAATCAAGATCGCCGGCGCAAATTTGCCGCGCGATGTTTTACGCGACGTCATGCAGGTAAGCTACAAAGATAGTGTCAAAGAATTGGACAGTTTTGAGATAACCGTGAACAACTGGGATGCGGACAAAAAGCAGTTCAAATATGTTGGCGCTGAGACTCAGGAATCTTTGAAGAAGAATCCCCTGCACAATCTGTTCAATCCCTGTGGTCATGAGGTGGATGTACTAATGGGCTATGGCGCAAATCCACTCACCCTGATGCTCAGGGGAAACTTCATGACGATGGAGCCCAACTTCCCGAGCAGCGGAGCATCGACACTCGCGGTCCGAGGCTTAAACGTGCTGCACAAGCTGCGGACCAGCCGCCGCACCTATGCTTGGGAGAACGAGAAACCAAGTGACATCGCCAAGAGTTTCCCGCATCTGCTGCAAACCGATACTAAACAGAAAGACAGTAAACCCTTTCCCCTGCCAGTCGACACTATCGACGATGTCAAGAACGAAAAGGAGATTGAATACATTGCCCAAAGTAATCAGTTCGACATTGAGTTCCTGCTCGCGCTGGCTCGTCGTGTCGGCTATGTGATTTTCGTAAAAGAGGAAGAGAAAAAGGGGGATACGGTCGTCAGACAAAGACGGCTTTATTTCGGACCTTCCGACGCTAATCATCCGGGTCTCAGACCTGTAACCTTCGAGTTGAAATGGGGTCTTTCGCTCATCGATTTCAAACCTACATTGACCACGGCCAATCAGGTCAAGAGTGTTACGGTAAATGGCTGGGATCGCGACAATAAGGTGGCAATCCAGGCTACAGCTAAAATTGATGATCTGAAGCTGAATACCGATCTGCGTAAGAACTTTGAATCTTGTGATGAACGCGAAGAACGAGTTGAGGACCAGCCTATCTTTAGTAAAGAAGAGGCGCAGGATTTAGCAAACTCGCTTCTCGAGCGGCGCTGCAGTGAACTGGTAACGGCCAGCGGAACCTGTATCGGCCTGCCGGAGCTGCGTGCTGGTCAGCGCGTGGTCATTGGCAACCTGGGAAGCCGCTTCAGTGGCGCATATTTCATTACCGACACGACGCACACGATCAGCGACAGCGGTTACATAACTAAGTTCAACGCGCGCCGTGAAGTTCGCGACAGGGAGCAATCATGAAACGTTACCCGGGTGTCGTAACCGGAATAGTCAAGGATCTCAATGACCCGGACGGTCATGGCCGGATCGAATTGCAGTTTCCCTGGCTGTCAGACTCTGTTCGCAGTTCATGGGCTCCGGTTGCTTCCGCGCTCGCGGGAAAAGAACGCGGAGCATTCTTCATGCCCGAGATCGATGACGAAGTGCTGGTCGCGTTCGAGCACGGCGACATTAACCATCCATTCATTGTCGGTTTTCTCTGGAACGGCGTTGACACACCGCCCGAAACAACCAACCAGAATCGCGTTATCAAAACCCCCGGCGGACATCAATTACGCTTTGAAGATACTGATGGCGAGAAAAAAGTGATCCTGAAATCAAATGGCGGGCATCAAGTCGTGATCGACGACGCCGCAGAGACCATCACGGTCAAAACCAATTCCGGTAACCAGTTCATTGTTCTTAACGACGCCGACAAATCTTTAACGGTAAGAGGTGGTGGCCGCAGGGTGGACATGGTCGCGGGCAAAATCAAGATGACTTAGTGGAGAAGCAGGTCAATGCCGCAGGTTGTGACGACAAATGCTCAGATCCTTTGCGCTCACCTTTCGCAGGCGCAGAAGGACCCGCCGCTGGCGCCATTGTGGACCATCGACGGTGGCACTGTTCTTGTTGAAGGTGACTCGGGAAAGTTTCCTGACTGTCCAAGCACAATCAAATGCGGCAGATACCAACTGCGCTCTATGGGTCTTAATGCCAGTCTTGTGGCTGCGAAAAGGGTGGTTCTAGTTACAGATTTTAATCAGTCATTTACCGGATTACCGATTACGATGATTGAAACCCACCACGTACTCGACGAGACCACCCCGGCGGCAATTCCAGACGGTCAGCCGGCGCCTCCTCTGCCGCCGGAGATGACGGATTTGGCTAAGCCAGAAATTACAACCACATTACTGGCTCTTAACTTCACCATAAGTACCATGAAACCGCCCTCGGTGCTTGTAACCTTTGAGCTCACCTCCGAACATCCACTGCTGTGGAGACTCACGCAAATTGATGAACCAGGACCAATACCCGGGAACCACGACCGAACTAATTCGCAACCCGCCGGAATGACAGTCACTCCTTCAGGCGGCGTGTGGAATGTTCCTCTACTGAAAATCGACCTGTCGATGACAGCAGCCTTCATGGCTACTCTGCTGCCGGGCATCCATAGGTTTGTCATGATCGGCGTAACCCAGCGAGGAATATCGCACTTCACTCAATCAGTACTAACCGTAGCGCCCTGAGTCGAGAAACGTAATGAACGGAACGCAACGCAGCAATCAAAGAGAGTTCCTGGGCGTGGGATGGAAGTTCCCGCTTCAGGTGACACCAGCGGGAACGATCGCGCAAGCGAAATACGAGCAGCGTATCGAGGAGTCGATCTACCTGATCTTAAGTACTGCAAAAGGCGAGCGCGTGATGTTACCCGACTTTGGTTGTGGGATTCACGAACTAGTGTTTGCGTCCAACAATACGACGACGATAGCGCTCGTGGTCCAGAAGGTCCGTGAAGCGCTTGTTGCTTTTGAGCCGCGCATCGATGTTCTGGATATCAGTGCGGAGTCCGC
>DATBSH010000148.1:0-7583 GCA_036559885.1 Pyrinomonadaceae bacterium | reverse complement strand
GAATCTGTCCTTAGTACGAGAGGACCGGGATGGATCCACCTCTAGTGTACGAGTTATGGCGCCAGCCGTAGCGCTCGGTAGCTAAGTGGAGCATGGATAAACGCTGAATGCATCTAAGCGTGAAGCCAGACCCAAGATTAGTCCTGACAGTGAGACTCCTTGTAGACCACGAGGTAATAGGGTGGGTATGTAAGCGTAGTAATGCGCTCAGTTGACCACTACTAATCAGTCCCATGGCTTGACCATAAAATTTACTCAGGGCATCAGGCCCATCGGGATCTCAGATTTCAAATCTCAGATCTCAGAAGGTCGAATCGTCCAAGTGAAATTTTTGCTTCTTGCACGTAAGACTAGCCAAACAGTTGCTATTCGATTTTTGTTTTCATCTGGGATCTGAGATCAGAAATTTGAGATCCCAAAAAGGTTTTCCGGTGATTTTGTCGGTAGGGTCACACCCGTTCCCATCCCGAACACGGAAGTTAAGCCTGCTGGAGCCGATGGTACTGCGCGGGTAACTGCGTGGGAGAGTAGGAAGTCGCCGGGATTAATTAACAAAGCCCGCTCGAGAGTTTTCTTGAGCGGGCTTTTGTTGTTTACTGCTCCTCGCGTCAACAACTCACACTGAGGAGTCGTTCACTTGTTGTCCGCAAAACTAATTGGTCCACTGGCGTTGCTGATCACGATTTATCAACTCACAGCATCAGTGTCAGGACAATCCGCGTCAGCGGGCAGCGAGGACGTGATTGGTCAGGCGCGACGCTCCTACTACAGTTTGCCACGCCACGGCTTTAATGGTTTTGAGGCGACCATTGAGTCTAATTGGAAAGTAACACTGGGGCCCACTGCAACTCCGGAGAATCTGAAGATTTTCCGCGCTTTGCACTTCACGGTGACTGTCGACGCTACTGGTGCCGCCACAGTTATCCAAGTCGCTGCCGGACAAAAGACGAAGATAGAACCATACGTGAAGCAGATTCACGATCACATGCAGCAGCTGGTAGCGAGGTTCTTTCGCACATGGGCTCTGTTCATGATTAGCTCTCCTTTCCCGGATAGCCAAATCAAAATTGAACGCTTCGATAACAGATATCGCCTCCTCTACGCTGTGCAATCGGCTGAGGTCAGGCTTACGATGACGCACGATCTGCTTATTGAGGAACTAAGGATTACTGATCCCATGTCCAGGAGAACTGTCAATCCAGTTTTTCGAAACACTTCTGACGGTTTAGTATTAACCGGATACCACACAGTCTTTGAACCGGTTGGACCAGGTAGCAAGTCGACGTTGCAAACGATGATCGATTATCGGGATGTCAGCGGATTGAAACTGCCAAACAAGATTCACATTACCGGCATGAATGGCGTCGAACCAATCGAGGCCGAACTCAAATTCAATCAGTACGTGCCGAATTCGCCGCACTAATGATTCTTCTTATATGAGAGCAATTGACTGGATTAAACGACTCGGCTTCTGGGGATTCTTGTTCTTCCTCGTCAAGGGCCTACTTTGGTTACTTGTTCCAGCACTCATTGCCATTCTAGCCGGAAGCGAGGCACCGCTTCTCAACTAACCCACCGATTCGACGTGCGTTGATTGCGATCGCTTCGCTCCCCGTTCTGGAAAAGTGACTTGCCGCCTTTATCAAAAATCGCAAATGTCACAAAGGAGGTCGGAGCCCATATTGTTTGATCTTGGCATTGAGGGTAGTTGGATTTAGGTTCAATAAACGAGCAGCCAGAAGCTGATGTCCATTGGTTCGGCGTAGTGCGCTCTTGATGAGCGCGATTTCAAAACGTGCTATCTCATCGTAAAAACTAATACTGTCACAGTTTTCAGGTATTCCAGTTTCCGAAAGCGGCAGAGACTTCTCGTCAAGTGATTCGACTTCCTTCATCAATTCAGAAATAAGCTGTCGCAGTTTACAGATCGACTTGGCAGATGATGCGCTACGCCTTGGGATATCAGCTCGCCCATTGTCAGAGTGTTCTCTGGCTTGTGGCGCAAGTGCCGCTCTCGGGCGGTAGTTATGACGTGAGTTCTGAGATCTGAACTCTGAGATCTCCGCAGCTTTGCACAAAAGCCAAGCCATATCGCTCGCGGTTCTGTAATTGACACGACCCGAGTAGTTATCTCTGACCTTTTGTGCAAAGCCGATGTTCAGCGCTGTTCAAGTTCGGATGACCTTGGTTCGACCTTTCCTCGACCTCGTCGTTGTGTGATCGACGTAATCCGTTGCCGCAGCATTCAACATCGCGGCTTCTTTAAGTCTCGGATTGTCGGCCCACTCTTTCGCGGACACAAACGACACCCTGTCATACACCAGCACGATTGTCCCCAACCTAAGCAGTTTGCTTACTTCACGCGCCGCAAACATTGGTATTCGAATGCAACCGTGACTGGCGGGTTCATTAGGAACCGAAAGGTATCCATGAATCGCCACGCCACCCGTGATGTAATTGGCGTAATACACTGAGCCAAGCTGACCATTCTCCCAACCAAAACTCTTATCGTAAACAACGAATCTGCCGCGTGGTGTGTAGGCAATACTTTCCTGACCGCCGGTCGTAAACGTCTGGTCATTGCCTGTCGAAACGGGAAGAACTCTGACAGTAGTTTCTTTGGAGTGCGCTCCCGACGAGTCGGGATTGGCGCTTTGGTCTGATCTTTCGCCGACAATCAGCAAGACTTGTCGATCTAGATCCACTTCGACGTGTGCATACCCACTTTCCCTGGCTTTGGGTCCAGCGCTGTTTCGAATCGCGTCGAGTTCATCGATCGTCAGCCGGCCGGTAATTGGTCGGCCTTCGTATTTCTGGAAAGCAATCACCGCAGCTCGCGTCGCACCATCCAACACTCCATCAACCGCACCAGTCCAATAACCAATATCCGAAAGTCGACGCTCAGCCTCCTTAATTTGTGCTCGTGTCAGCACTGGAACCGCAGGCGTCTCGCCTGGCTGGATCCGCTGAGGTGCACCTTTAGTCAGCCGGTTCCTCGTCTGGGCGCTAGCAACCACTGGCGTTGAAATCAGAAGTAAACAAATAGTGACAAGAACTTTCATGTCGCGTTTAATACCATCTGCTATCTGACCACTGAGTACCCCACCTTAAAAACATAAGGTTGGCTAGAACTGAGAGTCAACTGTCAGCCGTCGGTCCCACAATCCAAGCTGAGAAAAATTACAGGCCAGGAAGGGCGTTTACCCCCGCCTCACTCTCAACACACTCAATCTTCAGTCCCACAATTCAAGCTCGGCAAAATTTTAGGTCAGGAAGGGTGGTTTACCCCCGCTCAACTCCCATCACATTCAACCTTCAGTCCACCATTCAAGCCAGCCTAATCTCAGGTTAGGAAGGGCGGTTTACGCCGCTCAACTTGGATTGCATCGAACGCGAAGCAACCGATTGTACAACTTCGCAAGGTCTCGTTTTCTTGTGCGAGAGTTTCGCGCAAAGACGCAAAGGCGCAAAGGCGCAAACACAAAGGCGCTAAGGCAAAGCCGGCAAGACAAGACGCAGCGAAATCTCTTGCCTTTGGGTCTTTCGCTTTCCCTTGTCGCCTTCTCTTTGCGGCTCTGTCTTTGCGCCTTTGCGTCTTTGCGTGAAACTCTTGCTTGGAACGTTCCACAAGCAATCCACCAGCCAGGAGAGACAATTCATATTTAGCTGTAATCGCCAACCTTGCCCTATAATCTCGGTTCCCCAGTCTGACAAATGCAAGAACGCAATCTTGCGATTCACGATCGAACTCGCCTACGAGAGGACCATCCATAATGCGTCGTTGCGCTGCAATTGCATTACTAATCATTTTAATAACTCCCGGTGCTGCATTTTCTCAGCAGCCGACAACAACCCAACAGACCATTCAAGTACAAGCACCCGCACTCGATCCAAACGATCCGATTGTTCGCATCCGAGAAGAAGGACTGAAACACTCGCACGTTATGGAAACGTTGAGCTACTTAACGGACGTGATTGGTCCGCGCCTAACGGGCTCGCCCAACATGAAACGTGCTAACGAATGGACGCGTGATCAACTCGCAAAGTGGGGACTGCAAAATGCGCATCTTGAATCGTGGGGTCCCTTCGGACGCGGTTGGCTGTTGAAGGACTTCTCAGCCGAGGTGATCGAACCACAAGCAATACCGTTGATCGCGTATCCGAAGGCATGGTCGCCAGCAGTCAACATCCTGTTAGGTGACGTCGTCTATCTTGATGCGAAGGACCAAGCCGGTTTAGCGCGATTTAAGGGTCAGCTAAAAGGCAAGATAGTTATGGCCGGCATGATGCGCGACGTTGCGGCGCACTTTGATCCGCAAGGGACTCGTTTAACGGAGCAACAACTACTGGCGCTAGCTGATGCGGGTGACCCTAGCGGTCCGGGTGCGGCGGCACCGTTGGCGAATCCACGAATTCAGGAATTCATTAAGAGTCGAATCTTCGCAGCAGATGCATTGCAGTTCATTAGCAATGAAGGAGCTGCACTAGTAGTTTTCCCGAGCGAGGGTGATGGAGGAACGGTTTTTGTCGATGCAGCGACCGTGCCACACGATCTCGAGATGTCTTCCCCTATAGCGGCAATTCGCAGCTTGTTTTTTGATGGTCCACAGCCGTATGACACGAATGTAAAGCAGGTCGTGCCGCAGATTGTGCTCTCGGTTGAACAGTACAATCGTCTCGCACGCATCATTCAGGCGGGCGAGAAAGTGCGGATGAAAGTATCTCTTGCGACCGAGTTCACAAATAATGATCTGATGGCCTACAACACTGTCGCTGAAATTCCAGGTACCGACAAAGCAGATGAGATTGTCATGGTCGGTGGGCACATGGATTCCTGGCACTCGGGAACTGGCGCGACAGATAACGGTGCAGGCGTAGCTGCTGCGATGGAAGCGGTCCGCATTATCCAGGCCCTGGGCTTAAGACCGCGGCGCACGATTCGTATTGGGTTGTGGAGCGGTGAAGAGCAAGGACTATTTGGTTCACGAGCATACGTCGCACAGCATTTCGGCAAGCCGGCGGATAACTCGAAGGATGCGAGTTTCATGCGGATGGTAATGGGAGGCATGGCACCGAAGATCGCAAAGGGCGCGGAGTACGACAAGCTATCGGCTTACTACAATTTGGATAACGGTACGGGAAAGATTCGCGGCATCTATCTGCAAGGTAATGAGGCCGTACGGCCGATCTTTCGTCAGTGGTTGCAACGGTTTCGTGATCTGCAAGCGTCGACAATAACAGCCTCGAACACTGGCGGTACCGATCATTTGTCGTTTGATGAGATTGGTTTGCCGGGCTTTCAATTTATTCAAGACGAGATCGAATACGACTCGCGCACACATCATTCCAATCAAGACGTGTTTGATCGCATTCAGGCAGAAGACATGAAGCAGGCGGCGACGATCATTGCTGCGTTTCTCTACAACACAGCGATGCTTGATGAAAAACTGCCACGCAAGAAGCTCCCCGGCAGATAAAGCGGATCCAAACAACAGGGGCAGGAGCAGCAGGCAGGGGCACGAATCACTGGCCAGTTATCATTTGACATCTATCATTTTTCATTGAGAAGGCGCGGTTTGGAGCTGGATCCGAAGAAGAGCCGACCCAAATCTGGATCCAAATGAGGCGCTCGAGTCGAATCTGAAATCCAGATGACAAATGATAGATGTCAAATGATAACTGACCAATAATTCCTGCCCGTGCGTGCTGCTCATGCACTGCGTGCTGCTCTTGCCCCTGTTGTTGGGCCTGCTAATTCGAATAATTCTCAACAACCAATCCCGCGCACGTGCTATCATCCTAATCGGAGGCGCCCCGCCTCAGATCTAACTACCTCGACCTCCTCTCCATTCTCAAACAATCAACAGGACGCACACCATGGACGAACTGTGGACACCCATCACTCCCAACGATCAGCAGCAACGTACAAGTCCTCGCTTGCTGATTGTAATGATAGCAACGCTCGTAATCCTATTTGGCGCTTGGGCTGTCAAAACTGGATACAGGTACGCCACTCCCACGCTCGCGCGCTGGCTACAAATGGTCCGCACACGATCTGGCGAGCGTCTGCCGGCAGCGAAAGGCAATTTCTCCGGCACGCTCGCCGGATTGAAAATCGTCGAAGTTGTTCCCGGCAGCCCTGCCTCACGTGCCGGCCTCAAATTTGGTGACGTGTTAATCGGCTACAACAACCGTCCAATTACTAACCAGCAAGAGATTGAGGCCGTGATGTCGTTCTTCGAGAGGCAGCACGATCAAACAGGAAAACCGGCTACAGCAGAACTCGCGCTTTATCGTGATGGTGACATGACGGTGAAGACGATGCGTGTGCCCATCGGCAAGCTCGGCATCTACACGCGCGAGTGGACCTTCGCCGGCGCTTTCGTTGAAGACGCGATTGTCGATCGTGACGATTATGAGTCTGCTGAGAAGAATGCAAATGAAGCGGCAGCCTCTGGACAGTACACAGACGATCAGGTTCTGCACATGCGGATGCTTTGTGTAAACAATGAAAAAGATGGCGAGCGCATCCGTCAAACGCAGGTTGATGAGCTCTATCGAAAGTACGCCCCAGACCAGCTGACGTTTTTCGGCAACTACGATCTGCTCTACAACAAACGCTATCGTGCCGGCGCTGCTGTCTTCGAACGATATCTAAAGATCAAGAAAGTGGATGTATCGACGGAACTGAATCTCGCGTCGTGTTATACCGAAATCGATAAATACGACGAGGCTGAGGCTTTGATAAGCAGAGTGCTGGCGCGTCCTGAGGATGATGAGAATGCCCCAAGTGAATATGGGCTGTCAGTGCTGTCGAACATTCGAGGCAAGATTTATATGGGCCATGGACAGTATGACCGCGCACAGGAACGTTTTCAGGCGGCCTTGGAGCGTTATCCGGGCGATCCTTATTACACACTCGCTCTTCTTTACTGTGCTACACGTCGTGACGTCGGTGGAGAAAAGCCAGGCGAGTTCGAAGCGGCTTATAAATCGGTTTCGGCGCAATCAGATGAGACAGAGCGGCTGATGGGCTATCACATCGACGCACTTCGTGCATTTGTGTTGGTGAAACGACAACGTGTTTCAGATGCCCGCGCCGCTGTGGTGAGATGGAAAGATTCAGCGGACGCTAAGCGCTACATACCAATCTTCTGGCACCGCTTTCCAGATGGGTCACAAATTATCGACAACTGGAACACCCTGATGTCCAATACGCTTTAGCGCCTCTTGCAAAACTCAGGTCCGCTCATCTAAGAGGCCTTGAGAGGCTTCGCACCCACTCCGATCCACGAATTCACACGAACTGACACGAAGTAAGACCAAGAGTGCTTTTGTTGTTTATTTCGTGTGGTTTCGTGGATCGTTCTTCTGCGCGAAAAAAAGATCCACGAATTCACACGAACGCTACCGCGAGGTGGTCCTGACTCCATGCCAGAGATCTGATTTTTGCAAGAGCCGCTTTAGCTTGTCGTGAAGCAGATGAAGCAGATCCACCGATCTCCACAGATTACAGACAGGAGCAGGAGCAGCAGGCAGGAGCAGCGCGGGCCTTCGTGCGCCTGCATGCTGCTCCTGCTCCG
>DATBSH010000147.1:0-14876 GCA_036559885.1 Pyrinomonadaceae bacterium | reverse complement strand
AACCGTAAGTACATTGAGTTCGTTTGCCATGTTCTTCCGACAGGTGACGGCGAAACGCTACCGTTTCTGAATCCGTCGCGTCGGTTTTTTATTGGATTAGAAGGAAACGAATGGTCTGCTGATTGCGGCAGATTCAAGCTCGTGACTCTTCATCGGAAGCTCATATCTGCCTTAACACTACTTTTGCTGGTGATGCTCGCGTACGCGACACCGCACCAAGTTGCTGTCAAACCTAGCTGGACGCCTCCCCCTTCTCGCAAAGCGACGACACCTTTTGCCCCTAAACCAATCGCCGCAGACAACATCTTCAAAGGCGAAGCTGAAGTCTGGCTTGCAGATGCAGTTGAAAAATTGGAAGGCGGCATCTTTACGGCTATTACTGACCAAACGATAAATGAGTACGTAACGAAAGTCGGTGACAATCTCGCGTCATATTCTGTGACGCCGAAGAAGCAACATAGATTCATCGTCACGACCGATTGGACGTCAAACGCGATGACGGCCGGCGGCGGCCGGATTTACGTAACCAGGGGCATGCTTTTAGAGGTGGAATCTGAGGATGAATTAGCTGGCGTATTGGCCCACGAAATCGGGCATGATGCGTTCGGACACGCGCCCAAAACTGTAACCCGACAAATGTTCTGGTTAACCGGGACGAGGAAGGTCAACACATCTGCGGAAGTTGAAGCGGCACTGGCTAAGCTACTAAGCGAATATGAGAAGAAACCATTGGCTGTCATTACTGAAAGTTTGCTGGGGTTCTCCCGCTTCAACGAACTTGAGGCCGACCGTGCCGCGTTCTACAACACGTACAGAGCTGGCTACAACCCTTATGCACTAGCGACGGTACTAAAGCGCATGGCCCGGAAAGAAGAAGAGGAGATGGGTACAAGTGAATACCGCAAAGATCAATTCCTGACACTTCTTTTTGGTAGTCACCCGCCCACGTCCCAGCGTTCAACGAGTCTGTCATGGGAGTCAAACTTCGTAAAGATGCCGGCGAAGAACTCTCGGTATGTTAACGCCGCTTTTGATGAGATGAAGCTAAGAATAACGGCTATGTCGAAGTAGTACTGACTGGGACTTCACTTTGCAGTTCGTGATTTCTCAATATACCGGGGTTTAATGTAGAATCTCTGCCGTATTCGCGCCGTCGGGCCTTTGAGGCTGGCGGCGCTTAGGATGTAAGGGCCCGGAGCGGAGTTGGACTCCGGAAATTGGTTCTTCGTAGTAGCAGCAATGTTTTTTCAGGACGATTCTATACCTAGCGCTACCCCATGGCCGTCGCCCAAGGGGCCAAGCCCTGACTTCCTCTTCCAGACGTACTTTCATGATCTTGTAAACAAGACGTGGAGCAACATCAGTCCGCTTTATAAGCTCGACGCATTCGATTACGTCGTTCTGCTGAGTTACTTCGCTATTCTTGCCACACTCGCCGTCTACGGTGCTTATCGCATTAAGCAAGTCATCGATTTCTGGCGGTACCGAAAATTTGTTCCGGAACCGAAGGCGAGATTCAGCGAAGACAACCTGCCACATATTACGGTACAACTACCGCTGTTCAATGAACTGTATGTAGTCGATCGTTTGTTGAAGGCAGTGACAGCAATCGACTACCCGCGGGAAAAACTCGAGATCCAGGTACTCGACGATTCTACGGATGAAACTTCACGCGTTGCCGCGGCGGTAGTGGATAAATACCAGCAGCAGGGTTTCGACATTCACTATATCCACCGCGATGACCGCACGGGATTTAAAGCTGGCGCGTTGGAGAATGGACTCAAGACGGCAAAAGGCGAACTCCTGGCGATTTTTGATGCCGACTTTGTTCCGAAGCCTGACTGTTTACGCAAGCTGGTTGATTTCTTTACCGACCCCGTGGTTGGCTGCGCCCAGATGCGTTGGTCCCACATCAACGGCGGGTATAACCTCCTGACCAGGTTGCAGACGATTATGCTCGACGGCCATTTTGTCGTGGAGCAGACGACACGCAACCGGACAGGCGGTTTCTTCAACTTCAATGGCACGGCGGGAATTTGGCGCAGAGAGGCGATCGCCTTAAGCGGTGGCTGGCAACACGACACTCTTACGGAAGACACGGATCTCAGCTTTCGAGCTCAGTTGATGGGATGGAAGTTTGTTTACCTGCTTGATGAGGAATCACCGGCAGAGATTCCGGTTGAGATCAATGCCTTTAAGGCTCAGCAACGGCGTTGGGCCAAAGGCGTGATGCAAGTGGGACTGAAGCTGTATCCGCGAATTTGGTGGGCGCCACTTCCTTTTCGTGTGAAGCTGGAAATGTTTTTCCGTTTGACCGGAAACATCAGCTATCCATTGATGATTGTGGCGAGTCTTCTGCAGTTTCCGTTGCTGCTGGTCAGGTACAACCAGCCGTTCTATCACCTGATGATTCTTGACCTGCCGCTGCTGTTCTTTTCCTCGATATCCGTCGTGCTCTTTTATGGCACAGCAGTTTGGTACCTTGATGCTAGACGTACTCCGCGTCTGCTCCATTTGCCTTTAGTCATGGCCTTAGGAATTGGCTTGGCCTTTTCCAATACTCGCGCGGTCCTCGAAGCCTTGCTGGGAGTGAAAACCGAGTTCGTACGTACTCCGAAATACCGCGTCGAAGAAATGTCTGATGCCACGTGGAAGCGAAAGAAGTACCGTCGCAAGCGCGGCTTACTGCCTTTGCTGGAACTGGCCTTTGCTTTCTATTTCTTACTGGCGATTCTCTATTCCGCTCGCCTGCACATGTGGGGAACCATTCCATTCCTGGTCTTATTTTTCTTTGGGTTTGGATACATGGGTGTGATGAGTCTTTTGCAAACTGCCAGCGGGAAACGGCTGACTGCGTTGTGGCGGCCGTTAAAGCCATCGGGTGCAGGACACTAACCCTTCACCATTTGCCGACTCCATATCGAACAAACCCCACGAGTCAATTCTCATGCGCGCTCGAAGCCTAAGCGTCGTTGCCACCATCTTGCTGACGTTATCGTCGCTGGGCTGCAACGTCGCAGTCGCGCGTTTTTACAATGAGCGCGGATTGAAGCATTACAATAAGGGCGACTACACTCAGGCCCTTGCCGATTTCGATCTAGCGATCCGCTTCCATCCCTGGTTTGCTGAGGCGTTTACGAACCGCGGTTTGGTATATACAGAACTCGGTAACCAGGATCGCGCGATTTCGGATCACGATCGCGCAATTACCATCAATCCCAAGCTGGCCCTCGCGTTCAATAACCGTGGGTATGCTTTTTATCACAAACGTGATTACGACACCGCGATCGTTGATTACGATCATGCAATCCGCCTGAACCCGCAACTCGGTATTGCATACAGCAACCGCGGCCTCGCGTATTACGAAAAAGGAGACTACGAACGCACGATCGCGGATTGCACGAAGGCAGTTTCTTACAATCCAAAGCTGGCAGTCGCTTTCAACAATCGTGGGCTCGCTCACTATATGCAACAGGATTTCACTCTGGCGATTGCTGACTATGACGAGGCTTTACGTTTACAACCCTGGCTCGGGCAGGCTCGGACTAATCGTGGATTGGCGCGCTACGAGCAAGGGGAATTTGAACTCGCACTGTCGGATCTAAACGAAGCAATTCGTCTCGCTCCGCGGGATTATCAGGCGCTTCTCACAAGGGGCAGGACTTACCAGGCCGTGGGAGATCTCGACGGCGCAATTCGGGATTTCACAACCGTGATTGATTTTGTGCCCGCTTCGTTGCATGCGCATTACAACCGTGGACTATGTTTCATGCAGAAGGGTCGCAAAGCGGAAGCCGCAGATGACTTCAAGTTCATGCTTGAAAACTCCCGAATCCAGGAAGACAAGGACGAAGCAACTGCGTGGCTGCGTAAGCTGGGATCAAAGTACTTGAAGTAGGGCTAAGGTTTATTTCAAGATCCAGCCCTTGCAGTCGATTCGCTTCTCTCGAGAGTTTTCCGATCCCAACCAGCCAGGTTCGCGCCTGCCTCGTAAGTGCTCGCCATGAATTGCAGCAGAGTCTGTTCGGGATTTGATGCAGTTCTCACGTCGTCATATAGCAGTAGAAACTCAGATAGATCCTTACTGAAGAAAGCCCTTGACGGGTTCAGCTTAGCTTCACTTAAGCCTGCTGGAGCGGGCGCTGTGTACGAGTAATAGGCTGGCTTACCGAAACCCTGACCGGGCCAGAAGCCATGGCTAATAACTTCGTGTGAATAGGCTTCGCGAGTAATTATGTCCGCGTCGGGTCTTTCTGGTGCAGGCCTACCGGAGAAGCGGGTGACAGCAAGATCGCAGCTTCCCCAGAAGAAGTGGACAGGACTGGACTTTCCGATAAAACCCGCTCTGAATTTTTCGAATACCTTGGCACTCAGCGCAAGAACGCGCCAGAAGCGTTGGGCGTATTCTGGATCGTAGCTGTGATGTTGTTCGTCGTGTTCGAAGCGAATAGGATTTGGAATCTCTACCGGCATCGTCCAAATGTGAATGTTGAGACCCATGTCTTTGAGTGCCTGCATAGTCTCTTTGTAAAAGGTCGCAACAGACTTCGGTGCGAGGGCCACAGTTGTGTTTGATCCATTGCTGCATTCAATTCGCAATTGGTGATCGAGAAAATCGAACTCCATCTCGAAGTTGAGGTCTTCGTAAGGCATTGCCGTGGTCGTGAGGCCACGCGCTGAAACATACAGTGGGACGTTCCACCAGTGATTTACGAGCGGTGTTTGAGCCAGTCGGATTTTGCCGACGACCTGCGTCCACATGTGTAACGTGGCGAAGGTGTCTGCCCATTCTTCGAGCGACAGTGCAGGCCAAGATTGATGTTCAGACATAACGATGTTCCTTATAACGTTTCGCGATCGACAATACAGAACGGGAGCAAAGCGACCGATGTCAAGTTATATTAAGATCTGCGATAGTCGAATCGGTCGCTTCGCTCCCGTTCGCACGTTAATCATTATCTATCAGCGCTAGTTCCTCAAGAAACCCACAAGCTTCGTAAAGCGTGGGGCTGTCCTCTTTGCTCTACTAGCTTGACAGAGTTTTCGGGCGAAGCCTATAGTCTGGCTGTAATAATCCCTTTAAACAATCTCTTACTTATGAGTTTCGTCTGCTACTGTTGGCAATATTACCGGTGCTGTTACCGCAGCGCGACCGAGCAGCCGTCTTGCAGGCAGAAGGAGCGAATAACCTAGCCACTGACTAGCAAAGACATTTCGGCATAGCCGGTCGCACTGTTAATCAGACGCGGCCGGTTTCCCTTTTTGGTCGGGACCAAACTATGACTGTTAACAACGACGACCTTGATATTACAACCAAACTTGTCCACGCCGGCGAACGAAGACCAACGCCGGTAGGTAAACCCGTTTCCACACCAATCTATGCTGCGGCGACTTTTACTTACGAGTCGATGGACGAGATAGATCAGGTGTTTGGCGGCGAAATAGATGGTTTTATCTATACCCGGTACGGTAACCCAACGGTTACGGCTCTGGAAGATGCGATGCGCCAGGTCGAAGACGGCGCCGTCGCAAATGCCTATTCGACGGGGATGGCGGCCGTTCATGCGGCGTTGTTCGCTTGCGATGTGACCTCTGGCGTAACTGTTCTCGCTTCTCAGGATCTTTACGGAGCGACGACAAACCTTCTCAACGTGGTCTTCAGTTCCTTTGGCGTTCGAAGTATTCACACCGACTACACGGACCTTGCTAAGGTTCAGTCAATTGCACGTGAAGTTAAGCCACGCGTTCTTATCGCTGAAACAATCTCCAATCCACTATTGAAGGTGTGCGACATCGAAGCGTGCGCCGAGATCGCGCATGAAGTTGGCGCACGGTTCATCGTCGATAACACCTTCGCAAGTTATCTGTGTCAGCCTTTGAAGCACGGCGCTGACATGGTTGTGCACAGTGCGACGAAATATCTTGGCGGCCATGGCGACACAATGGGAGGCGTGGTTATCTCACGCGATGAAATTGATCGTGCCGCGCTCGTTAGTGTGATGAAACTTGTCGGTGGCGTGCTGGGCGTCTGGGATGCGCACGAGATTCTTCGTGGCGTCAAAACGTTGGGAATTCGAATGGAACGACAGTGTACTAATGCGCATCAATTAGCTGAGCACCTGCAGAACGACCCGCGCATTACGGTGGTCCACTATCCTGGTCTCTCAAAGGATCGCGCTGAGCTTGTGCAGCGCATTCTGCGGCCTCCGTTCGGTGGCGCCTTGGTGAGCATCGAAATGGCGAACAACACGCGCGAGGCCGCGTTCCGGTTTATGGATGCGTTGCAGTTATGCGTCCGTTCTACAAGTCTTGGTGACGTGTTCACCAGCGTTCTCCATCCGGCAACGGCTTCGCATCGAGACATGACTCCCGGTCGAAGACGAGAGCTCGGAATTGTGGACGGTCTGGTGCGGATATCAGTCGGAATCGAAAACGTAAACGACATTATTGCTGACATAGATCAGGCATTGGAGCGCGCCAGCTAAAATGATCGCGATCCCTGACAGATGCGTTGATGAGATTCGTCGCCACGGTGCGAGTGACTATCCGTATGAATGCTGCGGATTGTTGTTGGGCGATTTCGATCCAAGCGGTGCCAAGAGCGTGGTCGAAACTTATCCAATCTCAAACGGGCGTGAGGAGTCAGCAAAACGGAACCGGTTTCTGATTACGCCTGATGAGTTAATGCGCGGAGAACGATACGCGCGAGAAAAGCGTCTGGAAGTCGTTGGATTCTATCATTCGCACCCGGATTCGCCGGCCGTGGCATCTCAATATGATCTCGAGCACGCGTGGCCCAGCTATTCTTACATTATCGTGGCCACAGCTAGAGATCACACAGGCGACTTACGTTCATGGGTCCAACGGCCGGATCGATCTCAATTTGATGAGGAACCTATTGAATTAGTAGTTAGAACTTAGTTCTTTGTGCTTTGTACTTAGTCCAAACGGACAATGACCACGGACAAAAGAACAAAGAACAAAGAACAAAGCACCAAGACGGGAGCAAGGTTATGTCAGTAACAATTTCTATCCCAGCACCTTTGAGACAGTTCACGGCAGGCCAATCGCAGATACAGGTAAACGCGAAGACGGCCGGCGAAGCGCTCGAGTCGCTGACGACAGTCCATCCGAATATCAAGCGTCACCTGTTCAATGATCAGAACGCGTTACGGAACTTCGTCAACATCTACCTGAATGAAGAAGACATTCGTCATGCCTCGGGAATAGCGACGCCGGTGAAAGATGGCGACACAATCATGATCGTTCCGTCAATCGCTGGGGGATCTGTAATGGAGCCGCAAATCGGTGAGGCCCTGCCAGAGCTCTCGAACGAAGAGATCCTGCGCTATAGCCGTCATTTGATAATGCCTGAGGTGGGCATGCAGGGGCAGCGACGTATGAAAGCTGCGAGCGTCCTCATGATCGGCACAGGCGGATTAGGCGCTCCGGTGGGGATGTATCTGGCAGCGGCTGGCGTTGGCCGCATAGGAATCGTTGACTTCGATGTGGTCGAACAATCCAATCTTCAACGGCAGATTATTCACGGAACAAAAGATCTCGGCCGAAGAAAGATTGAGTCGGCACGAGATCGACTTCGAGATATTAATCCGCATATCGAGATCGAAACGCACGAGTCTCGCCTAACCAGTCAGAACGCGCTGCAGCTCTTTCCAAACTACGACATCATTGTTGACGGAACAGACAATTTTCCGACTCGCTATCTCGTGAACGACGCGTGTGTCTTAACGCGGAAGCCAAATGTCTACGGGTCGATTTTCCGATTTGAAGGACAAGCCAGCGTGTTCTGGGCCGAGCGCGGTGCGTGTTACAGATGCCTGTATCCGGAGCCGCCACCGCCGGGATTGGTTCCTTCCTGTGCCGAAGGAGGTGTTCTGGGCGTGCTGCCGGGAATCGTTGGCGCCATTCAGGCTAACGAAACGATAAAGCTTATTCTCGGCGCTGAACACATTCTCGTAAATAGGCTTTTGTTATTCGACGCTTGGCAGATGAAGTTTCGGGAGTTCAAATTGCGTAAAGATCCCAAATGTCCCGTGTGTGGTCCAAACGCGACAATCGACAAGTTGATTGATTATGAGGAATTCTGCGGATTGCGCGCAGAACCGAGTGTCCATCCACGGGCCTCGAAACTAGAGGAGATTACGGCTACCGAACTCAACGCGCGCCGGCTGAAGGGCGAACGACTGCAAATTATCGACGTGCGGGAGCCACACGAATTTGAGATTGCGCAGATTTCCGGGACGAAGCTGATTCCACTGAGCCACGTTGTGAGTCGAATGAACGAGATTGATGATTCTGTGGATACGGTTGTTCACTGCAAGGGAGGCGTGAGAAGCGCAAAGGCTATTGAGGCTTTGAAACGCGCGGGGTTTCAAGGTCGACTGATCAATCTGAAGGGCGGCATTACCGCCTGGTCTGAAGAGGTCGACCCACGCGTGCCGAAGTATTAATGTTCGATACACTTTAGTTTGTCGTCAAGATTCCCGATACTAACCACTGCAGAATTCAAAATATTTCTCGTGAGCGAGCCTCAGATGATCAAACCTCGCTCCGCAAAGAGTTGTGCCTCACCTCAATTACAAAAACTCTACCCGTAGGCGCCCGCACTTTCAGCCACTGGACGCAAGTGTATCGGACATTAGCCGCTTAGATTCCTTTCACATTGAAGCTAACGACTCTTGACGACAAACTAAAGTGTATCGAACACAGCCAAAGCATGGATCAAGGTCGCCAACGCTTCGAGGTCTCGCAGGTCCAACACCTCAACAGGCGAGTGACTATAGCGACCCGGCCAAGACAAACTGACGTGGGTTGCTCCGTATCGCACAAAGTCAGAACCATCTGTGCCTCCGTTCGTGGCTCCCACCTGCAATCGAATACGCTGAAGACCTGCGATTCGCATTATTCGGTCAATCTCAGCGGGCGCTGCCACGGCCGAATTATCCAGGCCCCGAATCACTGCTCCTTCACCCAAAGGCGCAAAAGCAAACCGTGTGGTTTCGGCGGGTGAATCAGACGACACGAACGTATCGACACTAAACACTCGCTTGACGGTTGAGCCGTAACGCTTCGCCAAAGCTATCGCACCTTCCAGTCCAGTTTCTTCACGAACGGACCAGGCGAATATAACCTTGTGGTTCAGTGTTGCCGGATTGAGTTTATTAACCGAGAGGAGAAGTGCAGTTGATCCAGCACGGTCATCGAGTGCGCGTGATGTAAACCGCGTATTGGATAACCGTGTTGCACTCTTGTAGGCAGTTATTGACTGTCCGACCGCGACACCCAAACGTTTCAATTCCGCAGCGTCAACTCCGAACCACGCCAATAGCGCTTCTGGTTGCTTGCTTGTTGCGGTCTCGCGCGGAACAAACACTCCACTCAATGTGCGGTGTGGCCCCGTGTCACCTTGCGACCGATCGAAGTGCAGTATGGCTGGCTGGCCTTCCCACAATGAGTGATACAAACCGCCTCGGTTTCGAACCACCACCGTGCCGTCGGCATTGATTGAAGTTATTTCGAAACCTACTTCGTCCTGATGAGCGATGAACATGACGGGATCATTATCAGGACCGACTTCCACAACCAGATTTCCTAGGGCATCTGTCGCTGCACGCTGACGTGCCCACGCCGGCAAGGAGTTGAGGATCGTCGCCCGTATCTCAGCTTCATGTCCTGATACAGCCGGAACATCCGCAAGCGTTTTAAGAAGGTTTGATATGTCCGAATAGGTGTCGGCGACCGCTGTTGTTCGCTGAGGTTGTGGTAACGAAATCCAGTCGGTTTGCGTCGTCGCCACGTGGGCAAGCCGTTCGATTTCTCTGCGCAGGGCATTGGCATCCTCAAGCTTTACGCTTTCAACGAGACTGCCGATATAACGAGCTCGCGGCAACAACATCTGGACAGAGGTAATGCCACTGCTTTCAGGAAGAAATGTCGGTTTCTCCACTCGGCGGCTTATGACACCCGCTGTTAAGTTCTCAGCACCTTCGCCACTGCGATCGACCAGCGTTAATTCGTCAATTTTTCCGAGGTTTCTTAGAGCTGCCTCTAAACCATCGTTGCCGAAACTTCGCAGCGAAGTCAGAAGAAAGATCGTCTGACCTTGTGTAACTTCCGCGCGAGCTGACTGGGCCACCGCCGCGCAACCAACGCGCAAGGCGGCGTTGGGACCAGCAACGTAGTCTGCGTAACTCCAGCCAGGAAGATCGCGCACGACGGAATCCAGCATTTGAATCCCTAGTCGACGCACTGCCGCCTTGGAAGACGCTCCCACGTCCACCCAAAGATCATCCAAGGTAGCGATAGGCGCATTCACCATTCGGCCGCGTTGGAGGTGAGTGCTTTTGACAGTTACCACCCCCGGAACACTTCCGCTGCGGGTGAGCACCCTAATCCGCTGACCTTCGTGAAACTGAACCCACAAAGGGTGCAGGCGCAGACTGCCGGCTTCGCGAAGTCGGAGATAACCACCGTCAGTGATCTCCGTAACTGCAAAGCCTGGACGATCGATTGGACAGGCGACTACGCGACGAGGCGAGCCCTGGCCTTTTATTAGAATCAAATTTCCTGACTGATCGCGCTTCCATCCTGGCATTGTCTTCATTACTACATCCGTAGCCAGATATTCCCAGCCGGGAGGTGCATCGAGCGTCATCCAAGTTGAAAGCGCTTTCAATTGCGCATCGTTCGAGGTCGATTGCGCAAGGGCCGAAAGGTTTGTGACAAGAAGAAACGCACTAATACGAAAGCAAGCAGAAGTGATTGTCATTATGCGTATGACTCAAACGCGAGTCGTTGAGTTTTGGGGTGTGAACAGCTTGGACAGTCTAGCGTGAAGTAAAAGGAAGTCAATGACCGCGTTACCGATGACTACTCAAGTTCCGGAAAATTTCAGGTCGGGAAGGTGGCTTGCCGCCGCTTCAAACGTGCAATTACTACTCAACTACAGAACGGGAGCGAAGCGACCGATTTGAACTCGCGACATCCAGTCTATTCAGTACCGTTCGCGGTAGCGAATGGCCAAATGTGACGATGAGTGTTGACCATTCGCTACCGCGAACGGTACTGAATACGCAGCGATGAGTGTTGACCATTCGCTACCGCGAACGGTACTGAATATGCAGCGATGAGTGTTGACCATTCGCTACCGCGAACGGTACTGAATATGCAGCGCTCGTGTAGAAATCGGTCGCCTGTAGTTGAATTCCTTCGCCCTAGAGTTCTCGTTAGTTTGAAGTTTTGGTGGCGCAAAGCCATCCTTCCCGACCTAAAATTTTCCGGACCTTGAATTGTGGGCTGAATCGTCGTCCGAGGTCGTTTCGCGCTGAAATGAAAATATCCGGAAGACTTCATGCGTCTTCCGGATATTATGGGTGCCAAATTGTTGGCAAAGTTTACCAGCGTGGTTCACGATCGCGATTGCCGTAGCCGCCACGACCGCCACCACCGTTGCGGTTGCCATAGCCTCCACGGCCGCCGCCGCCGAAACCACGACCACCGCCTCTGCTACCACGCTCTTCTCTGGGACGCGCCTCGTTAACGGTCAGATTCCGTCCATTGAATTCCTTACCGTTGAATTGGCTAATTGCGGCCTCACCTTCTTCCTTTGAAGCCATCTCAACGAAGCCAAAGCCTCGTGAGCGGCCCGTGTCGCGATCTTCGACGACGGAAGCTGATTCCACTGTTCCTGCTTGGGCAAACAGCTCCTGCAGATCGCTGCTGGAAGTTTGAAAGGCAAGGTTGCCAACATAGAGTTTCATAGACATGCAAATGCTCCTCTCCTGTATTTCAGGAGTGTCAAAAGAAGCTTTTTTTCGAAATGGGCTCCGTTGTTAACGGTTAGCAGCGAAGGCTGGATTTCGGATGCTCAAGGGTGAGCGGCTTCTATAGTTGATTCAAGCCTGCTCTCGAATCATCCAAAACGCCGCCGCCTAATGTCATCCAGGCGCGAGGCGCATCACCGTTGATGCGCGAGAGAAGGAATTAACGTAGATATGATGCCTGAGGGCGGGACAGGTTGCAAGGGGAATATGGCAATGGGGCCTATCCCGCCCTGTTGCTCTGCCAGGTTCGATCTCGGGCTTCCGCGATTTCTTCCATTGTCCGACCAGTCAGCGCAGATATCTGTGTAATCTGCGTAATCTGTGGATAGTCCTTCGCCGTTTTGGTGATATACTGCGCGCCTCCCGCCCAGGATTTTTCCAGTCGGGTAATCCCACATCCTCCCGAATCGTGGTGGCCCGGCTTTCACGGTCCTCGTCGTTTCACTACTCACTTGAAGCGCGCTAGATGCTTGCTCTAATTAGTATTTCCTTCTTGTCGCCCTATTCAGAGCTCACTACCGGTTTATTCATTGTGCCGATGCGGGCGGCTTCACCCCTCTCACAAACCTTACTGTCACATTGGAGGACAACAGCATGAAGAAATTTACCGCGATCCTTATTCTAGCGGGACTGACAGCGGTCCTTTTCGTTTCACAGCCCGCTCGCAGCCAGGGACAAAAGGGAAAAGTACGTAAGAACGCCAACAAGATTGAGAACAGCTACATCGTTGTGCTTGACGATTCGGTGGTAGGCGAGAAAGGTCTTTACTCGATTGCGTCATACATCGCATCAGACATGGCAACAACATATAAAGGAAAACTGAAGCACGTTTATCAACATGCTATCAATGGGTTTTCAGTTGATATGTCTGCACAGGATGCAGAACTGCTTAGTGAAGATTTTCGCGTGAAATTTGTCGAGGAAGATGGTGTCGTTAGTGCTGACGTAACGCAAAACAATCCCCCCTGGGGACTCGACCGGATAGATCAGAGAAATCTTCCGTTGAGCGGTACCTACACATACAACTGGACCGGCTCTGGCGTTCGCGCTTATGTCATCGACACCGGCATTCGCACCTCGCACACACAATTTGGCGGTCGCGCTTCGAACGTCTTCGATGCGTTTGGTGGAAACGGTCAGGACTGTAACGGTCACGGCACACACGTGGCCGGCACAATCGGTGGTTCGACTTACGGTGTTGCAAAAAGCGCATTCCTTAGAGGAGTTCGGGTTTTGAACTGCTCGGGTTCCGGTTCGACCTCGGGAGTTATTTCCGGTGTTGATTGGGTTACGAACAATCACATTAACCCGGCGGTTGCCAACATGAGCCTCGGCGGTGGTGTGTCGTCAGCTCTCGATGCAGCCGTTAACAACCTCGCGAATTCCGGTGTTCCGATTGCCGTGGCTGCGGGAAACAGTAACGCTGATGCTTGCAATACCTCGCCGGCTCGTGCCGCCAACGCAATCACTGTGGGCTCAACAACCACGACGGATGCACGATCGTCGTTCTCAAACTTCGGGACTTGTCTCGATATCTTTGCACCCGGTTCGGGAATTCTCTCCGCGTGGTTCACTTCAAACACCGCTACGGCGACCCTGAGTGGAACGTCGATGGCATCACCGCACGTGGCGGGGGTGGCCGCACTTTATAAGCAGTTCACTCCGGGTGCCTCATCGACGACGGTCAGAAACGCGATTGTGAACAACGCAACGACGAACCACGTTACCAACGCTGGGAGCGGTTCTCCAAACCGTTTGCTCTATTCGTTGTTCTTCTGACGTAAACGAAAGGATAGGAGCAGGCCAGTAAGCAGGAGCACGGAAAAGCTTCAGCCGTGCTCCTGCCATTTTTTCTTGCCCCAGGGTCGAGGTTTTGCTTAAGATGTTTTAGCCCGTCCCGATCGACTTCACCTCACAACTTAAAGCTTCATTATTTGTTCAAGAGCATCCGTTTCGTCGTCTCCAATCGGGAGTTTGTCTATGCGTTTTCGACCCATCATCGGCTGGGCAGTCTTCTTTTTCATCCTCGCGATAATCGCGCAGGCTGTGCCCTCAATGTCCGGCTGCTTCTATTTCATCAAGGGGAAACGACTTTACGCTAAGGGCGACTACAAAGCGGCTGCCTCGGCCTACGAGCACTCGGTTGCTTCGGATCCCAAGTTCGCCCGAGGCTATGTTGAATTAGGTCTGTCGTACCGGGAGTTGAAAGACTATCCAAAGGCTGAAGAGGCATTCTCCAAGGCTGTCACCATTGTCGACGACTCATGTGCCGAATGCGGCTTGGGCATGGTCTACTACCTGCAAGGAAAGCACGAACAGGCCGAAGCTGCTTTGAAGAAAGCACAAGTGCTAAATCCGACGGATCCGTGTGCGTTCAATCAATTGGGAAGAATGTATTACGACTTGGAGAGGTATCCCGAAGCTGTGGAAACGTTCCGGAAAGAGCTTAAGTTGCGGCCCACAGCCGTTTCATATCACTTTTTGGGGAACTCATACGGCTATATTGACAAGTTTGAGGAAGCCAGATACGCCTACAAGGCAGCTCTCATATTAGATCCAAAGTACACGCCACTCTATCTTGACCTGGGCCGTACATGTAACCGGCTCGGCCGTCATGTCGAAGCTATTGACGCGTTTCGGAAGGCGATCAAAGCCAAACCTAATGACTCCGCAGCTCGCTTTGCGTTGGGTATGACAGAGCTAACGTACGGCAACCCGAAGGCTGCACTCGAGCAGTATGATTTCTTACGTAATTCGGACCCCGAAAAAGCAGAGCTACTAAAGCAGGCCTTTAATCGACGTTAATGCCGAGCCGGTCAGCACACTTGTACAGCGAGAGTCCAAGCAGACAAGCGATTACCAAATTGAAATAGAACGTAGTCGTTCCGTTGATGAAGTTTGCCGGCAGATTTCCTACGAATGGCAGATTGAACGGAGAGGTGATGAGTGCGACGATGACGCTCACAATACCCGCGACGATCTGGATGATCAGGACCATCCCGAAGGCTTTGAAGTAGGTCGATCCCATCCTCC
>DATBSH010000146.1:0-33254 GCA_036559885.1 Pyrinomonadaceae bacterium | reverse complement strand
AAGATGCGTTATCACTCAATAGTTGAATGATTTTGGATCTTGAGCGGGGGCAAGCCACCCTTCCCTACCTGCAATTCTCCGCACCTTGAAATACGGTGTCGCACGCAGGCGCAACCACGCGAGGTGACACACGCCTATTTATTGAACAGATGCGTTCCATGTGTCATCGTGCCACCTGCCCGCAGTGCGGCAGCGAGGTGAACCACTTCAGAAGTTGGGAGCAGAACTACTGAAATCGACGGATAACAGCGTGGCTGAGATTGCCGTGGAAGTGGGCTACGGTTCAGAAGCAACGTTCAATCGGGCATTTAAGAGAGAGTTTGATTGTCCACCTGCGCAGTACCGGCGAAAGCAGAGACAAAAACCATCCACAGATTACGCAGATTACACAGATTAGATCTAAGCAGTTAGGTTAAGCGGTTTAAGCAACGGATTTTTTTCACTGAACATTATTGGTTAAGCTCTAATCTGTGTAATCTGTGTAATCTGTGGATGGTTTCTGGAGGTATTGTGTCTACTATCGACGTGGTGAAAAGATTCTGGTCGTTGATGGCCTCGAACAACTTCAGATCAGTTGGTGAAGTTTTGAGTGATGATTTTGTTCTGGAGTGGCCCCAATCTAACGAGCGAATACGAGGACGTGATAACTTCGTGGCAATGAATCAAGAGTATCCTGCACACGGCAGATGGAGATTCACAATCAATAGAATTGTTGGTGATGAGTCGGAAGCGGTGAGTGACGTTTCAGTGACTGACGGCGTTCAGCACGCACGGGTGATATCTTTCTTTTCTATTTCAGATGGAATGATTCACAAGATGGTCGAATTCTGGCCAGATCCATTTCCGGCTCCGGAGAACAGGCGTCACCTCGTAGAGCTAATGGAAGACGGAAGCTAGCCTCTGCGCCCTCTGCGTCTCCGCGTTCTCTGCGTCTCTGCGTTCTCTGCGTTTCAACGGACCTGCAGCGACGTGATCAACAAACGGAGCCACGGCATAGTTAATAGACCGTTAACAAACAACGAGGGAAACGCAGAGGACGCGGAGACGCAGAGGGCGCAGAGGCCCGTGATCTATTGACTTTCCCCACCGGCATTAGTAAAAGCTCAACCAAACTTCTCGACTTTTCAACGACACTCTTTCGATCAGGAGAACCATCATGAAATACCTAGCGAGCGCTTCCCTTCTCGTCGTCCTTTTTGCCTCCGTCGGCGCAGCACAAACGGCCAGCTGGGATCCGGAGCTTCAACTCAAGGTAAGGGCGGTGGGTGCACCAAGAGTTTCTCCCGACGCGAAAAGAGTCGTTTATACAGTATCTGAAGCCGTGACAACTTCAGACAGAAGCGAATTCATAACCCAGATCTGGATGGCCAACATCGATTCCAAGCAGAACTTTCAAATGACGTTTGGCGACAAGTCATCCACGAATCCAAAGTGGTCGCCAGATGGGAATTGGATTGCCTTCACCTCGAACCGTAAGGACAACAAAAACAATCTCTATTTGCTCAATGTGAACGGCGGTGAGGCTGAGCCACTGACAGACGTGAAGAGCAGCGTGTCTGACTTCGCTTGGGCGCCAGACGGTCGCTCGATTGCTTTTACGATGAGCGATCCGAAGACGGAGGAAGAAGAAAAGAACGACAAAGGCCGGAACGATTTTCGCTGGGTCGACGAGAATCTCAAGATGTCGCGTTTGTACGTTCTCCCTGTTCAAAAAGATTCCAACGGGAAACGCGAGCCCCGAAAACTGACAACTGGTAGCCTCAACGTCGACTCGTTTGACTGGTCACCCGACAGCGCGCGCATCGCGTTCAGTCATACTAAGAGTCCGGTCGCCAACGATTGGACCACGGCAGACGTTTCCATTATCGAAGTTGCCTCAGCGAATACGACGCCCCTTGCTCATACAGTGGCTGCTGAGAATTCGCCGGTGTATTCCCCCGACGGCCGGTCAATAGCAATTCTCGCGAGCGATATTCCGCCGCGTTGGGCGCAAAGTGGCATGATTCAGGTTTTTTCAACCTCTGGCGGTCAACCCAGGACTCTGGTCGCAAGTTACGATGGACAACCAGGCCTCGCGGGCTGGTCGGCTGATAGCAAGCGAATCTACTTTAGTGAGGCAAAAGGAACTGGCACCCAGATCTACGCCATCGATGTTGCCGCGAATCGTATCGAAGAGATCAAGGCCACTCCCGCGGTGTACAGCGGAATAAATTTGAACCGCTCTGGAGCAATGTTCGGCTTTGTGCGGCAAACTTCGGATACTCCCGGCGATGCCTATGTGGCACCGGTATCGACTTTTGCGCCGGTACAGATCTCCAGTGTGAATCGAGATCTAAAGCTGCCCGCTGTAGGTCGCACGGAAGTGATCAGCTGGAAATCGAAAGACGGCAAGCAGATTGAAGGTTTGCTCACCTATCCCGTGGGTTATCAGGCTGGTCAACGTGTGCCTCTGATATTGAATGTTCATGGTGGACCAGCCGGTGTGTTTCAACAGACGTACATCGGCGGACGCGGCGTTTACCCCTTAGCAACTTTTGTTTCGCGCGGATATGCGATTCTCCGCGCCAACCCACGCGGCTCAAGTGGATACGGGACGGAATTCCGCCGTGCAAATATCAAAGACTGGGGCTTCGGCGACTACCAGGATCTGATGGCGGGTGTAGATAAGGTGATCGAAATGGGCGTGGCAGATCCGGATCGGCTGGGCGTGATGGGTTGGAGCTACGGCGGATTTATGACGTCGTGGATCGTCACTCAAACCAATCGATTCAAAGCCGCGTCAGCAGGTGCGCCGGTGACGAATCTTATGAGCTTCAACGGAACTGCAGATATTCCGGCGTTCATTCCTGATTACTTCGGCGGGCAGTTCTGGGAAGCTATGGACGTTTACCAAAAGCACTCGCCTATCTTCAACGTCAAGAATGTGACAACACCAACGATGATCCAACAAGGTGATGCTGATATTCGTGTGCCAATCTCACAGGGTTACGAGTTCTACAACGCTCTGAAGGTTAAGGGTGTGCCGACTCGGATGCTCGTCCTTCCTCGGCAGCCTCACGGACCAAACGAGCCGAAGATGCAGTTGGCAGCGATGAAGGCGAACCTGGATTGGTTTGACAAATACATCGGTTCTAACAGACAGACGTCTAGCAACTGAGTCTATCCAGATTACCAGGCCATAAGCGAACAAATTTCCCGCAAAGACGCAAAGTCGCAAAGGCAGGCCAAAACCGCTTTGACTTTGCGTCTTGGCGCCTTTGCGGGAAACAAATTCTTAGATCTATGACTTCAGAGTGTTCGCCTCCCGCTCAATTGCGGCAAGCAGTTCAAGACCACCTTTTGGACGGCCTGTGCTCTTCAAACTTACCTCAACGAGATTAACCGTTTGATCAAACTTCATTGTAGAATGTCAACGCGGCGACGGCGCCTGACTCCCGAAGAAGTGAAGGCAGATTAACAACTGATTTATGGCAACCGGCCTGGTTATCCACATCTCCTCAGGCGACGACCGGCATACCGAGATTCTCACGGACGAACGGATACGCATCGGCACCTCTGAACAGTGTGATCTGCGTCTTAGAAGCTCCAGCCTTCCGAAAGAAGTCGCAAACTCTATAGTGCTCGAACTGGCTCGCGCGGCCGGACACTATCGTGTGTCGCACTTCGAACCGTCTCTACAACCTACTAAGAACGGCAAGTCACTGGACGTCGGCGATGAGATTCAAGATGGCGACGATATTCATCTCGACCATTCCGATCTGTCACTCCAGTTTTTCCCAATCCGTTCACTGCCTGCGGTGGTCCCCCCCTCTGGCCGTGAAACACACGTCGCCCCGTTCATCGAAGCCGCGGCACTTGAATCGGCAGCGACGGCCCGACGCGACGATGCAAAGGTCTTCTTGCGCGAATTCACGCGCGAGCTCGTACGCGAGATAAAACCCAGCACCAAACTCATTACTCTTGCGATGGCGTTTTTGTTAGTTGGCGGAGTGCTCTACATCGGCTTCGCGATGTACAAAGAGATGGAGCGAAGCCGGCGGCTGATCGACGACCAGCGCGCACAGGTCGGTCAGATGCGCGATCAGGTCAAGAAGACAAACGATCAACTTTCGGATCTGGGCCGTTCTAACAAAGAGATTCGCGACAGTCTTTCGCTGGCCGTCAAGCTCCGCAGCGATTATGGCAAGGGCGTCTGTCTGATCGCAGGGTCGTTCTACTTTGTTGAGGCAGGAACGGGGCGGCCGCTTCGATACCAGCAATCGCAAATGAACGAGAGTGGGGGCGTGGTGCAAAGCGGTGACGCCGCCACGCTGACTCCCGACGGGAACGCGCCAATTGCGGAATTTGAATTCGTGGGCACCGGCTTTCACGTCGGCAATGGGTTTGTGATTACCAACCGGCACATCGTCCAGCCCTGGATTGCCGATGACAAGGCTCAGAGTATGGGAAGCAGCGTCCGCGGACAGCCCCGACTGAAAAAACTGACGGCCTACTTTCCCGATTATCCGCAACCAATTGCCTTGAAGTTCAAAGCCGCTGCGCAGCGAGATGACCTCGCCGTCTGCCTACTCGATATCGCTGAGATTCCGGAGAAAATCCCGGTGCTTCCGCTTGAAACTGATCCAGATGCGGTCGCGGTTGGGAAAACTGTCGTGATGATGGGTTATCCGTCAGGCCCCGATCGCCTGCTCGCTATCCTCGATGATGCGGAGTCGCGAAACATTCAACAGCGGTATTCAACACTCGAGGCAATACTGGGCCATCTTGCTGAAACCAGACGAATCAACCCTGCTACTACCCAGGGAAGCATTACAGACCTGGATGTGCGCCGAATTGCTTACGATGCGCGAACCGCTGAAGGTGGTTCCGGTGCGCCGCTGTTTGGCCCATCCGGACGCGTCATTGGAGTTAACTTCGCGGTCTTCACCGAGAACCAAGCCTCAAACTTTGCGGTGCCTATTCGTTATGGACTCACTCTTCTCGAGCGTAATGGTTGGGAACCTCCCCAACCGAAAGAACCGAAGGAAGTAGAAACCTCTGCCGCACACAATACCCCCTCGACTGTGGAATAAAACTCAAAGGATCCATTTTTATAATCCCATTGTGGGGCTTTTTGGGACCATGTAAGTAAACCTTAAAATCGTGTCCCTTTTTGGGTCTCTCCGTGCCGAAAACTGAAAGCGCGGACTAATGAAAGGTTGAATTCGTGCGATGGTACGGCTGATGAATCCCCTCGCATGAGATTTCAACGGCAACCATCATTTGACTGGCGGGCATCCGAAAACGGACTAGTTCAATCCGAATTCCGTCACAGGTGCGAACTGAAATGCGCCGGACTGACCGAAACTGATGGTATATTGTCGGCAGGTGGTTTTTAGGCATGCTCGTTGCTCAAGCCGACACTATGGCCAAGCTTTATTTGACTCTAGACCAAATGTGACGACTGGAAGTGCAGGAGAAAAGATTCATCTGCCCCAAAACTTCTGCTCCGTATTGATGCATTGGTGCAGCAAGCGATGACGACCCAAATATCGAGCCACCGCCCCCGGCGTTTAGCTTTCTGCCTTTCGATCCTGTTTCTCCTGTGTTCGCTGGCGCAAACAGTGTCGAGGGCGCAGGAGCCTCTGCCCCAGCCACCGCCTGTCACTAAGCCCGACCTCTCGCAAATCTTGCGGATTGAAAGAATCCCTGTCGCGGGCGGCGCTGAACTCATAACGGTTCATGCCAAATTAGAGGGCCTCCGTTCAGATCCGAACAATCAATGGGTGCCACTGGTGTCGATCCTAAAAGACACCTTGGGCGACCTTAACTCGGACAATGATCGGTTTCGCTTCGTGTGGCCCCTGACCTACACACGCCCAACTATCAAGCAAAAAATCGCCGCCGCGATTCCTTTCTTCTATACGCACGTTGGAAATAAGACCGAAGTCTCGACAAAACCTCCTCCGCCGGCATTTGACTTCGCCGCACCGGAGAACGTGGTATGGGACAAAATCTTTTGGGCTGCACTACAGAACATATTGCTTGATCCTTACAGCATGGCGGTGAAGGCGTCGACGAGTTCGTATCGTCGCAACCTCAGCGACTATCGCAGATCACACATCATTCGAGCTCTTTCAGTTTTAGCTCTTTATCAGTCGGTGAAGGGTGAATCGGCATTCTCCGAAGAAGAGATGGCAGAAATGCAAGCGCGGCTGCTGCTCACCGACAAGATGTTCGGCGGATTCGTCGACGACTCAAACCTGGAGACGTATTACGCAAAGCAATCAACTGCGTCGAAAGACGCGCGCGGTCACAATTGGGAATTATTACGGCAAGAAGCTGAAGCTTCATCAGTCCATTTCGAACCACTATTAATGCCTGACGGCTATGCCACTCACGCCATCCTTTGGGTTGCAAAGGAAGACCTGGTCAAGCTTCAAGCCACTGAATATCACGGCCGCTTTCTGAACATCGCCAATCCCTGGTCAGACAAACGACTTTTGAATTGGAAAGGCTACGTTGAAACGCGGTACCTCGACTCAGAAAATCGGCCGGTGGAGAAGGATGCGCCTGGCGCGCGTGCCGTGGAATTGATCCCACTGGCACTCTATGGTCTGGATAATCCGCACATTCCGATGCTGCTCATCGACTTCCGCGACGGTTACAACCCGAAGAAGCGTGAGATGTCGCGTCGAGTGCTGAATGATGTTACGCGTAATTTTCTATCCATCTCGAAGTTTGGCAATCTACCTTATTTCCTCGGGCGCACCGTCTTTGACTTTGTTACAGGCAGGCGAGGCATCGATATCAATCAGCCATCGCGTTTAAAAACCTACGCACAGCTAAAACTATTAATGTCGTTGACCAACTCAATGGATCCGGCACTGCAAACCGAAGTAAACCGCCATATCGAGAAGGTGTCACTGAATCCATTTGAGAATGATTTAAAAACCGAGGTGAATGTTGCCCAACAACAGTACGCTGCTCTGGTTGCGTACGCCAAAGATCCTGATGGATTGACTGCCCGGCTTGAGCGAGATAGGCGCGCCGAGCTAGTGCCGCTCGAGCACGGTGATGCCGCGGAGTTTGGCTTTCGTCTGATGCACGTACTTTCGTTTGGGAAATACGTTCATCGTGAGGAGCTGTCTTCAGACATGGTGGCTCGTTTGGACGTCGCGCGCCGGCTGGATCATCACACAAAGTTTCTCCAGCATGTATCCAAATCTAAGGCCGAGATTGACATCGGCTTCAATCTCGAGGAAGTCAAACGCTCGTTGTACTTCATCGCTGATCACGGCACGCTCGTAGGCCGCACAGCGGTAAGTGCTGCTGCAAAGATCTTCGCTCGCACAGGCGACGCTGAAACTCGACGAGCGTGTTTGGAAAGTCTGTCTCGTATAACGAATCCGAAAGCGAAAAACGCACTCCTCCGGATCTCCCAAAACAAAGATCTTGAGCCCGATTGGAGGAATATTGCTGAAAATTATCTCGAACGACTAAACGAGCGAGCGCAGCCAATTACCGTCTCCGCCAGCAGCACTCCTATCAAAGCCGGCCAGCCAGAGTAATGAACCGGTTTTGCCTTGCACGACAGTCTCTCCTCGAATCCCTCTCGCGCTATGTCGCGCGAATAGTTATCAATTCATTAATCGCGGGATGTGTGTTTGTCGCAGTTGCTTCAAACGCGATTGCGCAGCCTAAGCGTCTGGTTATCGTTAAGTGTGATGGACTGCCATATGGGGTCGTCGATAAGACTGTGAAAGAACGGGATCCGCGTACCGGCAAAAGCTTGCTTCCGTGGATCGATTACATTTTCTATCAGCAAGGGACTCGGCTCTCGAATTTCTATGTACGCGGAATGAGTCTGTCTGCGCCTTCCTGGTCGCTGTTAGATACAGGACAACACCTACAGATCAAAGGCAACGTAGAATTTGACCGCTACACTCTTTATGCTTACGACTATCTGAACTTCATTCCGTTTTACATTAGCGGCGTAACTGGCAGTCGCATCGACATGCCCGGAGTGGAATTACTCGACTCGCTGAAGATCCCTCTTCTTACCGACGCGTACCCCCATGACGAGCACTACATGACGTTGTCCCTGTTGCAACGCGGGCCACGTTACGCGACGTTCCAGTCGGGTCTGCAAAACAGATTCATGAAGCCGCCGAAGGAACTCTTTGACGAGTGGACGATGGGGTTTGAATTACGCAACTTTATTACCGACCAAATGCGACGTGAACTAATTGCGAAACTTGCGAATCCCAAACTTCGATACCTGGATCTTTTTACGACAGACTTCGACCACGTTGCCCATCACAACAACGATCGTCAATCCCAGTTGTTTGTGCTCAAAGAGCTCGACTCAATGCTCGGTGAAATTTGGACCGCAATCCAAAAAACGCCGCTGGCCGACGAGACGGCGCTCATTCTGGTGTCGGATCACGGCTTCAACAGCGATGAGCACATTTATAGTCAGGGTTACAACCTGGTGAAATTTCTGGGCAGCCGCGCCGGCGGGGGGCATCACGTCATTACAAAGCGCCGGTTAATGCTGGAATACGCCATCAAGGGCGTAAACCCATTGGTTCCTCTGATCACAACCACGACGCCAGATTCTTACTATCTCAAGGGTCAGAGTACATCGTATCCGACGGCCTTAGTCGACTTCGACGGCAACGAGCGCGCTTCCATTCACTTGCGCGACAGCGATCTCAACCTGTTGCAAATCATGTTGCAGCATTTGGCCAGTAACGACTTAAAGCCTGAGGTGCGCAAGGCCGTTACTGGCGCGTTTTTCGGAACGATCGATCGGCGTCGAGCGGGTTGGAAGCGAGAAGTTGACGAAATAAACCTCGAGCTAGGCGCACTGCACCGAGCGATTGAAAAGCAGCAGAAACTCTGGGAGGCGCAGCCAAAGAAGTTTACGAAAGAGGAACAGGACAAAGGCCTGGACGACGCTTCCAAAAGGATCTTTGTCCAACTCGATAGGTGGACCCGACAGGAACGGATGTACACCGACTATGTTACAACGCTTCAGAATCTGCTTTCCCTCACGCCTTCGACGTTTCTGCCCCAGCGCATGATTCTTGAGACAGTGATCAAAAAGAACTCGATGGGCGATCATAATACGACGTACCAACTGCAGAATTACGCAGTTGGCCTCTCACCCAACGGCTTCGTTTTGAACAACGACGGTTCCTTGAACATGGAACGCAGCTTTGTGTATGTGAATTACTTTTCTCTCTTACATGACATTGCAGTCAGAAACAACGTTCAGCAAGGTGTTTCGGACAAACCCATTGACCTACTCGCTACTCGCCTTCCCTCCTCTGCTTTTGGTTCGCTTAATGAAGAACGACTGTCCGACGACGTGATCTGGATCAACGCAGGCTTCGGAAAAGAGGCGCTCCTGCTATCGAGGATCGAAAGCAACGGTCAGGTAAGTCTCCGTTATCAACCGATCACAAATCTGACGCAAGACCAGACTGGCCAGATTCATTTCTCCTTGGTTCCCTGGCAATCGGGCTTGCCGCTGAAACTGTTTGAAGACCCACAGCTGGCTATTCCGGTTGCAAATCGCAGCGAGTGGTTGAGCCAATGGCATACAGACTTAGAGTGGCTACACGCCGTGCACCGTACCCAGTACTCAAACGGCATTATTGGCCTTCACGAAGAACTCGCGCGACATCGAATCGAAAGCACCTCTCCGGATGAACCAGGAATATCTGACGATGAGCGGTTGATGCGCAGGTTCAACCGCAGGCAGCGAGAGATTGTTGAAGCAGATCTGCTCATCGTTGCGAACAATCACTGGAACTTTGATGTGCGCGGGTTCAATCCTGGCGGCAATCACGGATCATTCTTCCGTATTTCCACGTTGTCGAACTTCATGATCTCGGGAGGCGCACGGACCGGATTGCCAAAGGCTGCTGTGATAGATGAGCCGTACGATAGTTTGAGCTTCGTACCGACGCTGTTGGCAATAACCGGGAATTTACGCGATGATAGGCAGCCCGTTCCAGTTTTGTGGGAAAAGGGTTTTAGACGCTTTCCTGGACGTGTAGTCAACGAATTGATTCCTGCGCGTCCTGAGAATCAGAAAATCACTGCTACTGGAGTATCCACATCGCCTTGATAGAGTCTGGTGAAGAGCTCATATCGAACTGGCAGCCTGATGAAATAGAGGAGCTCGCCGAAACTGATGATTCCGGTTCCAGCAGGTCACGTCGATCTTTCTTCTGGCTACAAGGTCTCGCGTTCCTATTAGGGCTCGGCCTTCTTGTCTATGTCATAAATCGCGTTGGGGTGCAACCGATCTTCGATGCGCTATTGCGAATCGGGTTCGGTTTCTTTGTGATACTGGGACTCAGTGGCCTCCGGCACGTGCTCCGAACTATGGCGATGCGAGCAGCAGTGCCCCGCGAACATCGTCGCTTCAATTTTATGCAGGCGTTCGCCGCTCGGTTAGGCGGCGAGGCGATTAGTTTTCTGACTTTCACCGGCCCGCTTCTTGGTGAGGCGACTAAGGTGGCCTTACTTAGGAAAAGAGTGCCACTAACTTACGGCGTTCCGGCGCTGGTAGTCGATAATCTTCTCTACAATCTTTCAGTCGTCTTCTTCGTGCTGAGCGGCGCTTGCGTCATGCTCTTCAGCTATCGTTTGCCCGGACCCGTGTATTGGGTATTGCTTGCGATTGCTTTTGTCGCAGGCCTGGGCATTGTTGCTGCAGCGCTTGCTGCAAAGCGGCGCGTGATGCTTCTCACCTGGACCATTGATCGGCTCGGGGAACTTCGGCTTAGTCCGAAGGTAATTCTGAAGCGACGCCATCACATCTCCCATCTGGAAGCAAAGGTCTATGACTTTTACAAACATCATCCGGCAGCGTTTTTCGGGATGATCGCATGCAACCTTCTCGCGCACCTCTCAAGTGTGTTCGAGGTGTATCTCGCTTTACGACTACTTGGATTTCGCGCGAATATCGCGCAGTCGTATATCATTGAGTCACTAACCAAGGTCATTAACTTCGTGTTCGCATTCGTTCCGGGAACGATTGGAGTTTACGAAGGCGGTACCGAAGTAATTTTGCAGACGCTTGGATTTCCGGTTGCGGCCGGCGTTTCACTGGCACTCGTTCGAAAGGCCGCTATCGTTTGTTGGACTTCAGTAGGGTTGCTGGTTTTGACGTGGCGAGCCGTGCCAAATGCTCTGCGTCGACTTCAAGATCGAAGCCCCCGCTTACAACGCCTTATGGATAGCCTGGTATTTTCAAACATTGCTCATCGACCCGCACGTACTGCAGTCAGCATTCTCGGTACCGGTGTAGGCGTGCTGCTGATAGTGTTCACTGTGGGTCTTGCTCACGGCGTTCTGCACGAGCGTGGGCGACGTGAGTCAAACATGGGTGCAGAGATCATGATCAGGGCATCGGGCTCACTTGGTATTGGATCGGCTCAATTCAAAGTCCCCACAGCGCATGCTCAGGAAATTGCCGCAGTCCCCGGCGTGCTGGCGACAACTCCGATCGGACAGGCCACTGATAAAAGCGATTCCGGCTTTGGCTTTCGTTTGATTGACGGTATCGAGTTTGATGATTACGCGCGGATCGCCGGAAATCAAATCCGTGAGGGCCGCAAACTCATATCGGGCGATGAGGCCATTATTGATCCGGTTTGGAAGCAACAGCGCCATGCTGAGTTGGGTGGGACGATCATGATGTTCGAACGGCCATTCAAGATCGTTGGTGTTTACGAACCACCCGGCGGAGGAAGAGTTAAGATTCCTCTCAAGACAATGCAGGATCAAGTAGGCAGTGACGGAAAGGCTTCAGCGATTCTTGTTCGCTGCATTGATCCAAACCAGCAGGATGAAGTAGCTGGGCGAATTCTCCAGCGCTTCCCTGACGATCAACTGGTCTTCACCCGCGACCTTCCGGAGATCTATGCCACCGGCCTTCCTGCTCTAAATGTTTTTATAAAGGTTGTGGTTGGCGTAGCGGCCGCCATCAGCGTACTGGTGATTTTGTTGGCCATGTACACCACGGTCACGGAACGGACGCGACAGATCGGAATTCTAAAATCTCTTGGCATGTCTAAGACAGCTATTGCGTGGGTCATTGAGCAGGAAGCTATCGTGGTCAGTTTATTCGGCGTTGTCGTTGGCGTCCTGCTCACATATATCGCTCGTTTTGCGGTGATGCGTGTGACCAGTCTGACGATTGATATAGAGGCACGCTGGATCATCATCTCGCTTTTGGTCGGTTTGCTTGGAGGCAGCATCGGTGCGCTCTATCCCGCGTTGCGCGCTGCGCGACAAGACGCAGTTGAAGCATTGAGCTACGAATAGATTCTGTGGAGATGCAATGGGTGCTGAAGCAGCGGCACTAGCCGCACAGATAGCTAATGCGATTAAAGCAAGCGGTGTTGTGGTTCGAGTCACACCTGAAGATTTTCAGAGGATTATCGCTAAGACTGACAAACCACTTGTGATATGGACCACCGGAGGCTTCCTATCCAGGAATTACCAGTATCTAACCAGCTACAAAGGTTTTGCGTTTTTTACAAAGACCGGGATGCCTTTGGAGCTCTCGAGAGTCGAAACCATTGCGGCCGATAAAATCTGGATTCCGGGATAAGCAGATCCACAGATTTTCCAGCGATTACACAGATTAGGACGTAAATAAGTGAAGGTGAGTTCTAATCAAGCGACCTCACTGACTAGCTCTTAATCCGTGTAATCTGTGGAAATCTGTGGATCTGCTTATGAACTCGTGGCTCTCGGGATGTTTTTGAGGGAACCGGAGTCGCTAAGTTTACGTTTCGCACTATGTCGTCGTAGCTGTAACCAGCCCTTAAGAATATGTACTGCCCACAATGCTCTACCGAATCGTCACCCGGCCTTCAGTACTGCCGCGTCTGCGGCGCAAATCTGAAGGTTATTGGTAAAGCTGTAGCCGTGAGTGAAGCCATCGCGCGAAGTGATCGCGGCCCTATCCCGAAGATCAAGGAGTTGGTGAAGAATTTTCACGTCGATCACGTGACCGACGAGGTGTCCAGCGCGCTGGAGCATATGAATGCCGAGATCCTGAAGGTATCGGCGGAGACCAGCCAAAAGCCCGAGCCTCATTGGTCTTTGCGGTGGAAGAGAACGCCGGCTGAACGACGTGAACGGCACTTGACCAAGGGAATCGTGTCGCTTTTTTCGGGAACTGGATTTACGATTTTCCTTTATTACCTGACAGGCGCATTGGTGCTGAAGTTACCGCCGCATATCATTCAACAAATACCGTTTGAAATTGATCCGGTTGTACGAGTACTGTGGCTGATAGGTTTGATACCTGCTCTTTCGGGACTGGGCCACATCTTCGCGGGTCTCCTGGTCCGTCCAGCTCGAGAAGAGGCGGAAAAAACCGTGTCCTTCCCAGAGCGTGAAGTTGAAGTCTCATCAGTTGCGCCGGCATCAACCTCCACAAACATCTCTTCACAGACAGCCCCAGGTAGCGTCACCGAACGCACGACTAATCTGTTGGATCGGGCGTCGTAAAGCCAGGAGCAGGAGCAGCAGGCAGGAGCAGGTTTTACCTGCCCTTCTGTCTCCGCTATTCCTGCTCCTGCTGACTGCTCCTACCTACTGATTGCGCGGTCGAATCCTTACAGCATAATCCGGCCAGCAATCGCGTGGATCAAACTCTTCGAGCGACGTTGGATGCCAGTTCATTTCATCGTCGAACCCGAAAGGTAAGGCGATGCCAGTCGGCGCTGCCGGAGGAGCAAACTTTGGATCCAATGCTTTCGCTATTTGATCTCGAGCGTCAGCGATGTGCGCCTTCGTCACACGATCCTGCGCACGCCCGGCGGCGAGACCCAGCGCCGTATTTAGATCCTTCAGTTCCGCTCTGATCAATGCCCGGTAGTCGTCGGTTACTGCAGGACGGCCGTTTAGTTTCTGCGAGAGCAGATCTAAATACGAGTTCTGCAGATTCCGTCGGTATACATCGATTTTGACATTTGGAGTTTCAAGTTCACGCCAAATGCCGCGACGTACATCGGCAAGGAACTCCACCGGCTTGTAGGCCGCTGCGCCATCAATCGCTTCTTGTTCGACTAACCGATCAAATCGCGCGTTACTCAATAACGAGTTCAAAACACGTTCTTGAGCAGCATTAACACGAGCCAATGCACCAGCCGCTTCGATCCGGCGGAGTATCTCAGGCTTTAGTGCCCAGGTCGGTGTCGCAAACGCGTTCTCGTTCAGGAAACGAACAGCTGCCGCCTGGCGATCACGTGGAACGATCACGAACCGAACTCCATCCTGACCGGCGTGCTTCTGCTGCGAATTGAAGCCACCCACGATTGCAGCAACGTGATTTAGCTCAGTCGCCCATTGACCCAACATACGTCCATAGATCTCCTCCAGATCGTCGTACGGCTCACCCGGTTTGGACGTTGCCGTCAACAACATGTCCGACACTCGCTGGAGATTCTTAAGTCCATAACCAGTCGAGGCGATCGCATCAGCATCGCCAACCGCTTCAGTATTTTCACCCGGATCGGAACCACGCGCATCAGCTGTCGAAAAACGTAGCCAGGGCTTTGAATCCTGCTCGCGCGCCCAACTGTCGAGCGTCTTCTTCTCGTCGTCAGGAGTGTGCGCGCCCGGAATTGGTTTGTAGCCCCACATCGTAGCCCACTTGTCGTAGGGACCAATTCGAGGAATCAGATCTTCCACCGCCACGTGGTCTTCGGGTTGGGCCACATAGTTGAAGCGACTGTAGTCCATCAAGGTTGGCGTATGACCCATTGTCTTAAGCCATTGGGGATCGTGGATCTTTGCGGCCTCGTAGGTAGCACTCGCTTTCATGTTGTGTTGGAAGCCGAGCGTGTGGCCAACTTCGTGCGCAATAACATATTCCACCAGCCGGCCCATCAGGTCGTCTGGCAGCGGGAGCTTCTGGGCCCGAGAGTCCAGCGGTCCGGCTTGAATGAAATACCAGTCACGAGCGAGGTTCATTACGTTGTGATAGTACTGAATATCTGACTCAATGATTTCGCCAGTACGCGGATCTGAAACATGCGGTCCGGACGCGTTCTCAATCGTGGAAGGAAGGTAACGAATGACGGAATAGCGCGCGTCTTCCGGATCCCAATATGGATCTTCCGTTTTTGAAGGTGCGTCCTTAGCGATGATCGCGTTCTTGAACCCAGCCGCCTCGAAAGCGGGCTGCCAATCTTCAATCCCCTTCTTGATCCATTTCACCCACTTCGTCGGTGTCGCTGGATCGACGTAATAAACAATAGGCTTCACGGGTTCTGACAGTTCGGCGTTGGGATCTTTCTTCTCGAGACGCCAGCGTGTGATATAGGTCCTTTGCGGTGCTCGATGCTCGTCCACGCCGTAATCCATTTGTCTGACCGTGAAATAACCAACACGCTCATCGAAGAGCCGGGGCATCATTGGTTTTTCAGGTAGTTTCACCATGCTGTAATGCATCACGACCGTGGCATTTGTGCCCGCACGCATGCCTTGAGCGAATGGATTTGGTGGGGGTGCGGGTGCCGGGCCACCACCGCCGGCAGGAGTGACATCTGGAGGAGAAGTGTAGGTTTGCGACACTTCAACTTCGATGTTCGTTGGAAACGACTTCGTCTTCTCAATGAAGGAGCGACTTGCATCGAACCCACGAGCACGCAGCCTCGTGCGCGCACTGAATTCTGTAACCTCAGTGGTGAACAGACGCGTCACATCAATCACCGCAGCATCATCTTTTCCAAAGGCTTCGACATTGAAGGCCATGATGATAGTGTCGTTGTTGGAAGCCTGAACCGCACGCGACACCGGCAGTTTGGAATCTGCGACAACGTCATACGCTACGTTTCTCAGAAGAATGCGATTGCCCTTCCGCTCCCAACGGACCACGCGATTGCCGGCAGCCTGTCCGCCATAGCCAACTCCAAGAGTTGTTCTCGCGATTTGGCTGACCCAGAGAAATTCTTTATCGAGCTCACTCTTGGGGATCTCGTAGAAGACCTTCTCCTTGATGGTGTGGACGGCGAAGATACCGGGATCCGATTTTGCTTCCTTGGTGATTACTTTGTCGTAAGGCTTAGGCTCTGTTGTCTGTTCCGGTCGCCCCGGACGTTCCTGCGCGCCTGCGGGCGGTGTTTGCGGTGGGTCTTGCGCAGAACCGCCTGCGTGTGAACGAGGTGCCAGGACAAAGGCCGCGACGAGAAAAACCAGTGCAAGAACAGAGACAGGGAGAGACCGAGATCGCATTCGCATGCGTTTGCTCCTTCCAATGAATTCTTAATTATCGAGTGTAGGCTTCAACCCACTCGAATGAGTGAGACGAAAGAATTGCTTGAATCAAACTGGCTGACTTTGGCTTCGTAATCAGCGCGGTAAAATCTGACTATTTGACTGACAGAACAATAAGGTGATTTGAGCAGCCAGTCAAATCGAGCGCGGTGCATGGTTCGCTTAAGATCCGATCTTTCAACTTTTCCGCCTCGTGAATTACTTGGACACCACTGGCTTTAGCCACGTGGTGCTTCAACTTCAGCCTATACACGTTCTTCTCTCATTCTCCCCAAGCTTTAGCTTGGGGATCCGTCAGGCGTTTATGATGTGAACCGTTTCAACGGTTTATATGTAACGCAACCACTCGCGTAATGCGGGAATTGAGAAACCGTTAAAATGGTTCCGGTCGTTGAACAGCTCGCCCCCAAGCTAAAGCTTGGGGAGAATGAGAGAAGAACTTGTGTAGGCTGAAGTTGAAGAACCACGTGGCTAAAGCCAGTGGTGTCTGATTTATTTTGGCCGATCACACGCTGCGATTCACCACCGGGCGTCGCGTGCTTGGTCGGGTCGTGGTACCTGATGCGTTTCGTGCGGTGCGATCAATAAGTAGCGGCAACGGATTAATTGCACCATCCGAAGTATAGATACCAAAGTGAAGATGCGGCGGCGTTCCCTGAGCGTTCCCCGTAGTACCAACGTACCCAAGAACTGTTCGCGTGGTTACCCAATCACCTTCCTGAAGACGTGGCGCGTAGGCATCAAGGTGGGCGTAGTAGTAGACGCGCCCGCCACGGCCAATCACTGAGACCGTCTGCCCGCCGAGATTGTTCTCACCGATGTTGTATACATATCCCGAAGTTGCCGACAAGACTGGTGTGCCTTTGGCAGCAAAGATGTCCTGACCTTCATGAACCCGGTCAATGCCTCGAGGCGCGTGCCACGTATCCGCGATCTGTTGCTTACGGATGTTTTCCAACGGCATCGCAATGCGCGAATCCGGTGATTTAGTATAGAGACGTGCTACGTGCAGATAGAAGACTGCGGTATCGCGTAATTTACCCGCAATGCCGGTAACAAACAGCAGCAACAAGAAGACTGATAAAACAGCAAACCAGGTTCTCTTTCTCATTCGAAAGATGGGATGCAGCCGGTGGCCTCGAAGTTGCGGTAGGACTAGTATCTGTATGCGCGACCGCCATTTCATACGGCCACTAACGATCCTGAAGCATAACCAGTTCCAATAAGATCACAGGCTCTTAGTTGACGTACGCTCCGAGAGAATCCAGTGTTGTGGGTCCAGCTCTACCTTTTTTGGTCTCATCGGCAGTCGGATTTGAAACGGGGTAGACTTTCCCTTCGCAATCACTGGCCCATTTGCGAATTGGTTGTTGCCAAAGGAAATCTGTACTGGCAGGACCATGGCCCAGTCGTCAGGAACGTTATCTTGCACAATATTGCCGCTGAGAATCACCTTTCCATCCGGTTGATCTTCGATGCGATATTGCATCTCGTACGTCGGTAGACCTGTTTGATAAACCCATTGACGGAAGAACCAATTGAGGTTCGATATTCGGTATCGTTGACCGATTGGACTCTTAGCGAAGTGTTCGTTGGCCACCTCGCGGAAATCGTCCGTTGAAGCAAACTGGTTTCTGTAGCGGTTTACGAAATCACTCATCATTGCAAAGAAGGGTTTGCTATCGCCGGAGGCGGGATCCGACAAAAGGAAGTGCAGCATTCGCAGAACGAGCGCGCCTTTGTCATAGATCAGAGTCGTATATGCGCCTTCCGTCTTCTTTGTGTCGAGTCGATGACCCAAAATGATAGGGCCAACATCTACTAGACGTCCGCTACCGAAACCTGTTCGAGTAAGCGGCTTGTCGCGAAGCGAAGACCTCATCAACGAAATGAGTTCATCACGCGCTCCGGGACTCTCGCGTAAACCGGTATAAAGAACCCCGGAATACTCAGCAAAGCCTTCACTCAGCCACTGATCCCGATACGAACGCCACGCAACTATGTTTCCCCACCACTGGTGTGCCGTCTCGTGTGCGATAAAGCGATATGTATTCTTAGTCGCTCGATCTGCCGGCGGAATCATTAACAGCGATGGAAAGCCCTGACCAAAGCCGAACGGATGAACAGCAGCTCCAAATGATGGGTAGGGATAATCGCCGAAGACGGCGGTGAAATACCTTACGGAGTTATTAAGTTCAGCCAGTATGAAATCCTCTTTGATTGCCAGGTAGGCACCTGGTAGGGAGTTGAATTCGAGCGGTGTCGGAGGTTTTCCGCTTTCCCACTTGATCGTGTCGGCATGTCGCTCGAATGGACCAAGGGCAAACGTGACAAGCGCCACAGGCTCATCCATCTTGTATTTCACGATGGTGACATCTTTGTCTTCAGGGTCAGGTTCTTCACTGACTCGTTGTCCGACAGTTGCGACCTTGAGTTTCTTAGGATGGCGGAAGGTCATCGCAAAAGTGGCGCGATCGAGCTCGCCGTGTCTGGGAAACCAACTCGTGTTTGAGCGGGGGTAATGACAATTTTCGATAACCTGTGTGTCGTAGATAAAGTCACCCTCGAGTAGCAAATCAAGATTAAGTTGTTCTCCCGCCTGAAACGTTCGCGGCAGGAAAACTGTGAAACCACCTTCCCAGTCCTCCTGAATCGATGCGAGCTCAGCGTCGCCCAGACGCGCCGCCTTCAGTCTCATCTGCTTTTTCAACCGCACGCTGTCAAACTCGCCTAGCGACTCGCCGATCTGAAAATTGAGTGCCTTGACGTTTGGTTGCAAGACAGTGGATCCAATCTGGGTTCTCAATCGCAGATATTTCTTATGATCGCGAAGATCGATATCCATGTCGTAACTTTTGATATCGACGAGATTATTAACATCGGAATAACTAACGATTCGCCGTTGGTAATCCTCCAAACTATAGAAAGCCATCCAGATTTCAAGGTCATAGGTTGAGGAGTCATAGGCGAAGAGTAATCCCTTCTCACCCGCATTGATCCCGAAGGCTGAAACGGGCACTCGAGTTTGATAATCAAGCAGAAAGCTGAAACGCCGTTTACCACCATCGAAGTTAGCAAAAAAGAATCCCGGCTTTTCGCCATTCAAAATGGAGAGTGTTAGACGCGCCGCGAGATTCGCACCTGATTCACGGAGAATCCGTTGGTCCAAATCCGTAGCTAATTTTTGGGCTCGATCATTTGCTGGAGCTGGCGCCGGCTTTTCGCTAATTAGGCGCGCAGTGTCGTCGCTAAAACGCAAAACCGCAGTCTTAAAATCCGCTTCCACAACCTCTGTAGCCCCCAGCAGACGCTTAACGTTGTCTTTTTCAAATTCGCTTGGGGGAATGGCGGCGGAGAACTTTCCTTCACCGATAAAAACAGCCCCAGTGACGATTCCATTTGCCGGTGCGCTCAAATAAAAAGTGCCGTCGAACGTCATCTGACCCCGGTCGCGCTTCAGCACGAATCCCTTCACGTCTACAACTCCGCCGGTGAGCGAAAAAGCTTTGATCTGGTCATAAAGCTCTGTCTCCTTTGACGGCACGTTCGTTTGGCCTTCCGCGTTAATCGCCAAAATGGAAACGAGTAGCGCGAATATAGCGAATGCGAGGATCCGTTGAGTAACTTTGAGCTTATCCATTCTTGAGTCTCCCGGCTTTCAGAGGTTTCACATCAGTAACTCACTAGGCTATTATGACGGTGCAATCAATTCTTAATTACGAGTCCACCAGTGACCGGCTTTCGCATGCCCGTCGAGTCGAATTCATTCTCAGAGTTTCTTAACGAGCTTGACCGCACGATTGAGTCAAGTGCCGCGCGTATGCTCGCATTGGACGAAAATCAAGTGATGCAAACGGCGAAAGACGATGGCTGGACGCGCAAACAAATTCTTGGCCACCTCATCGACTCAGCAGCGAACAACCATCAGCGATTCGTGCGTGCACAGTTCACAAATGAGTTGGTATTCCCTGGATATGATGGCGACCAGTGGGTAGAGGTTCAGCACTATAACGATGCGGAGTGGTCACAGCTGGTACAACTTTGGAAGCTCTACAATCTGCACCTTGTCCACCTGACGTCGTTTATTTCGCCGAGCGCTCTCGAACGAGAGCGTACAAACCATAACCTAGATCAAATCGCGTTTCAAACAGTCGACACGAAAGAGCCGGTGACGCTCGAGTATTTTATTCGCGATTATGCAGACCACATGAAACATCATTTGGAGCAGATATTTTTACGGATCGATTTCTAAGGAGACCTATGACGCATACCTACGAGGAACTCAAACATAAAACCGTTGCAGAACTGCGTGAGATTGCCAAAGGAATTGAACATGATGCAGTGCAAGGCTACACGCAAATGAATAAAGGCCATTTAATAGTGGCTATTGCAAAAGCCCTCGGTATTCAGCATGAACATCACGATGTAGTCGGCGTGGACAAGACAGGCATTAAAGCTCGGATTCGCGAATTAAAGACCAAACGTCAGGCAGCGTTAGCGGCGCATGACCATGCCGAACTGAAAATGGTCAGACGAACCATTCATCGGCTAAAAAGACAGATTCATAAAGCCACTGTGTAGTGGCAGCGCTATCCTGATTGACAATCCGTACAAACTGAAATAGAAACTCCCGGCAGAAACTTCTTCCCAGCCAGAAATCATCAAGAGGGAGGTAGCTCATGAAGAAAGCTATCAGCCTAACTGTCAATGGTGTCGCTCACCATGATGAAGTCGAGCCACGGATGTTGCTAGTCCATTACATTCGTGACGTCCTTGGGCTAACCGGAACACACGTTGGATGTGAAACGTCTCTGTGCGGCGCCTGCACGGTAATGGTGGATGGTCAGGCGGTTAAATCGTGCACTATGTTTGCGGTGCAGGCTACTGAATCATCAATCACGACAATCGAAGGCTTCGCAAAGAATGGCGAATTGCATCCGGTGCAAGAAGGATTCTGGGAGCGGCATGGTCTGCAATGCGGCTACTGCACGCCGGGGATGATTGTTACGGCAGCCCAGTTATTGGAACGAAACAGCAATCCTTCGCGCGAAGAGATTTGCCATGGCCTTGATGGGAATCTCTGTCGCTGCACTGGCTATCAACACATTATTGAAGCAGTTGAGTACGCTGCTAAGAAGGCAGCGTCCTAAAAGCAGCAAGTACAAAGCTCTAAGCACCAAAGGAGCCTTTATGCCAACACCTAAATACGTCGGGCAGAGGATCAAGCGAACTGAAGATCCGCGCTTGATCAAAGGGCTGGCTCACTACGTCGACGATGTTCGGCTTCCCGATACGTTGCACGTTTGTTTCGTCAGGTCCATCTATGCACACGCGCGCATAAAGTCGGTCGACGTGAGTGCGGCCCTCGAATCACCAGGGGTTATCGCCGTTTACACTGGTAAAGATATCGCCAACAAACTTGGGCCAGTCCCCTGTGCGAGTGCCCTTCCCGATTTGAAGGTACCTGACTTTCGACCGCTGGCAACCGATAAGGTTCTGTTCGTCGGCCACCCCATAGCTGCAGTTGTTGCGACGGACCGCTACTCAGCGCGCGATGCTGTCGACTTGGTCATGGTCGACTACGAAGATCTTCCGGTGTTGGTGGATGTCGAAGAAGCAGCAAAGGGTATCACTGTCATTCATGAGAACTTCGGTGACAACATCGCTTACAAGATGACTTCAGGCGAAGGCGACATCGACGCTGCACTAGCTTCCGCTGACCGCATAATCAAACAGCGAATTCTGCACAATCGTCTGGCTCCGATTGCCATGGAGCCGCGCGGCGTGCTGGCGCGATATTTTCCAGGCGAGGAAGAGTTAACTGTATGGTCTTCCACGCAGATTCCTCATCTACTGCGGACGCAACTCGCGCTGATGATTGGCATTCCCGAGAACAAGCTGCGCGTCATTACACCGGAAGTTGGTGGCGGCTTTGGCTCAAAACTAAATGTGTACGGAGAAGAAGCGCTGCTCGGCTGGATTTCAATTCAGCTGGGAAAACCGGTCAAGTGGATAGAGACTCGTCGAGAGAATATGCAGGCGACTATTCATGGACGTGGGCAGGTCGGTTATATCGAAATTGGTTGCAAAAACGACGGCACCATCACAGGCCTCCGATACAGCGTGTTCGCCGACCTCGGCGCCTACCACCAACTATTGACCCCGGCTATTCCTACGCTAACGGGATTGATGCTGTCTGGCGCTTACAAGATTCCCGCGATCCAAATGAATATTACAGGGTGTTTTACGAACAAGATGGCGACCGATGCCTATCGCGGCGCCGGCCGACCAGAAGCAACATACGTAGTAGAACGAGCAATGGATCTCGTCGCTGCAGAACTCGGAATCGACCCGGCAGAGGTTCGAAGGCGAAATTTCCCGGCCGCTACTGAGTTTCCATTTCACACGGCAACCGGTCTCGAGTATGACAGCGGCAATTACGCGGCCGCGCTCGACAAGGCGCAGCAAATTGCCGGTTACGCGAAACTGCGCGAAGAACAGAAGAAGGGACGCGCAGAAGGTCGTCTCCTCGGAATCGGTGTTTCGACCTATGTTGAGATTTGCGCTTTGGGACCATCCCAAGCAATGCCTGCCGGCGGTTGGGAGAGCGCTACGGTCCGCATTGAACCTACAGGGAAGGTCACGATCCTTACCGGCGCCTCTCCCCACGGTCAGGGACAAGAGACATCCTTCGCGCAAATTGCTGCAGACGAACTAGGTGTAGATATTGGCGATGTGTCGGTGATTCATGGCGACACCGGAATTGTGCAATACGGCATAGGCACATTCGGCAGTCGCGCAACGGCTGTCGGTGGGACGGCTGTATTTGTGGCTATTCAAAAGCTGAAAGAGAAAGCTCACAAAATCGCGGCGCACATGTTGAAGTCAGATGCGTCTCGGCTCTCCTTCGAAGGTGGTCGATACTCTGTGCAGGCAGCAAAGGCAGCGGCTGCCGGTACGTCAGATCCCGTTGTGCCCGTGGGCGAAGCACCAGCTGGCGCGCTTCCCGAACCAGAAGTTGAAGGTAGAGCAAGTCTGACCATCCAGGAGGTAGCGCTTGCCGCTCACGTTGCGAAAGACTTGCCACCTGATACTGAGCCCGGACTCTCCGCAACATATTTCTTCGAGCCAAAGAATTTTACCTTCCCGTTTGGTACGCACATCGCAGTCGTTGAAGTTGATGGCGAAACTGGCGACATTAAGTTTTTACGCTACGTCGCGGTCGATGATTGCGGCAAAGTCATCAATCCACTTCTGGTTGATGGTCAGGTGCACGGCGGTATCGTTCAATCGATAGGTCAGGCTCTTTACGAAGAAGTTGTCTATGACGAACAGGGACAACTCGTGACGGGGACATTAATGGACTACGCGTTACCGCGCGCATCGCATATTCCAGATTTCGAACTGGACCGTACGGAGACGCCTTCGCCTGTGAATCCGCTTGGCGTCAAAGGAGTCGGAGAGGCTGGCACGATTGGAGCTACTCCCGCGATAGTGGGCGCCATTGTTGATGCATTGGCACCGTTTGGTGTGAAACACCTCGATATGCCGATCAGGCCCGAAGCAGTGTGGAAGATCTTGAATAGTAATCACTAGGAGAACGACCATGATTCCCGCACAATTCGAATATGAAGCGCCCAGAACTCTAAAAGACGCTGTGTCACTGTTGGCCCAGGATCCTGACGGCACGAAAGTGTTGGCGGGCGGACACAGCTTGATTCCGGCGATGAAACTGAGGCTGGCACAGCCACAGCGGCTGGTTGACATCGCGCGTATACCGGATCTTGCGTATATCCGTGAACAAGGCGATCAGATTCTTATCGGCGCGACGACGACTCATTATCAAATCGAGTCGTCGGAGCTCTTACAACGCATCTGTCCACTCCTGCCGGATTGCGGGGCAAGCATCGGCGATGTTCAAGTACGAAATAAAGGGACGATTGGCGGAAGCCTGGCGCACTCAGATCCAGCGGGAGATTGGCCGGCCGCGGCTATCGCATTGAATGCTGACGTCGTTCTTATCGGGCCAAACGGTGAGCGAACGATGAAAGCCGAAGGGTTTTTCGTAGACCTTCTGACAACAGCCCTCCAGCCAGGTGAGATCCTTCGCGAGATACGGATCGCGAAACCGCAAGGACGCTTTGGACAGGCTTATCAAAAAGTACCGCATCCAGCTTCCGGATTTGCTGTTGTCGGCGTTGCCGTCAACCTAGCGCTCGATGGAAACGGTAGTTGTTCAGCTGTCAGCATCGGCGTCACAGGTGTAGCCAGCAAGGCTTATCGCCCGCGTGCAACCGAAGATGCAATCGTCGGCAAACAGCTTGACGAACAAACTATAGCCGCTGCAACCGCACGCATCTGTGATGGCGTTGACGCGAATTCCGATTTGTACGCATCGGAGGAATACCGTCGACATCTTGCGGCGGTCCACGCAGGAAGAGCTCTGCGGGTGGCGATCGCGAGAGCCAAGTAACTGAACGCGGAGCGGGTGTCCGATACGCTTCAGCTTGTCGTGACGTACGACGGATTCAACATCTTTCAGAAACTAACTACGCTAACGGGGATTGAACCTATTGTGAGCCGCGACAAGCATCTCTGAAAGAAGTTAAATGTGTCGCAAGTCACGACAAGCTAAAGAGCCTCTTGCAAAACTCAGGTCCGCTCATCTAAGAGGCCTTGAGAGGCTTCGCACCCACTCCGATCCACGAATTCACACGAACTGACACGAAGTAAGACCAAGTGCTTTTGTGTTTATTTCGTGTGGTTTCGTGGATCGTTCTTCTGCGCGAAAAAAAAGGATCCGCGAATTCACACGAACGCTACCGCGAGGTGGTCCTGACTCCATGCCAGAGATCTGAGTTTTGCAAGAGCCTCTAAAGCGTATCGGACACCGACATGAAAATCGATGGCGCACACCAACTTCACGCACCACGCGATCGCGTCTACCAACTCCTCACAAATCCCGAAGTCCTGAAGCGATGCATTCCCGGCTGCGAACGGCTCGAGCAAACGGAAGAGAATACCTACTCAGCGACGATCAAGGCCGGAGTAGGCGCGATTAAAGGCATATTCAATGGGACAGTTAAACTCCAGGATCTCCGCTCGCCTGAACACTTCCGGATGGTAGTAGAGGGCAAAGGAACGCCGGGCTTTTTAAAGGGAACTGGTGATCTCGATTTTGAAAAGCAAGTCGATAAGACCGTAGTTCATTACAGCGGTGATATTCAACTGGGTGGAACAATCGCGGGCGTGGGCCAACGGATGATCCAGGCAACTGCGAAGATGATGGCAGCGCAGTTTTTTACAGCGCTGGAAGCCGAGGCTGGGACCGTTGAAGGAGCGCCGCCTCCCGAACATGGCTTTTTTCGCACCGCCCTGAGGTGGTTCTCAGGGTGGCTACGTAGACTGTTTGGTAAGTAAAACAGACATCCACAGATTACACAGATTAGAAACCAAAGCGGTGACGGTGACTTCGTAAGAACCACCTATTTTTCACTAGTCAATTTAACTGTCTCGGGTTCTAATCTGTGTAATCTGCGTAATCTGTGGATGTTCTTTTGCCTAGCTAGATCTTGCCTTCGCAATAAACGCTTCGATGTCTGAAATCTTCCGTGGCAACGCTTTTGTCATCCATTCAACGCCATCAGCCGTGATAACCAGGTCGTCCTCAATGCGCACCCCGATGCCTCTATACTTCTCGAACGCCGGACGAACAGCAGCCTTGAACTTCTCCCAATCAGCGTCGGTCCAACCGAATGGCTTATATTCAAGCGCGTCAGGTCTGATGTAGATACCAGGTTCGTTAGTAAACACCGCGCCGGGAACAAACTTCGACCCGCCACCCACATCATGTACATTCATTCCTAGCCAATGCGAAGTACCATGCATGAACCAGAGCCGATGTTGCATGGAATTCTTGTCGGTAATTAAACCGAGCTTCAAAAGCCCTTCCTTGATCACGTCAGTGCCGGCTCGATTCACATCGGCCAATGTTGCGCCCGGCCGCGAAGCATTTGCCACGGCCTCCTGCGCATCGTAAACAATTTGGTAGATCTGAGCCTGTACGGGCGAAAATCTGCCGTTGACCGGAAATGTTCGCGTCACGTCCGCTGAGTAGTGCTCGTATTCAGCACCCACGTCCATCAGTAACAATTCACCGGATTTCACCGGAGCCTGCGACTCTATATAGTGAAGGGTCGTCGCGTTTGGCCCACAGCCGACAATATCCGGATAACCCCAGTTATCTGCGTTTCGCAGTTTGAAGGTATAGGCGACTACCGCGTCTACTTCGTATTCCCATTTCGCATCAGCGGCAGCAACCCACGATCGTTCATGCGCTTCAATGCTTATATCGATTGCATGCTGCAAAAGCCGCAGCTCTATTGGCGACTTGCTCAAGCGCATTTCATTGAAGATACGCCACGCATTTCTTAGCCCAAAGCCTGATGGAGTCTTTGCCCAATCGGAGACAAAGCGCTGCTCCTGCTTGTACTCACGACTTTCCATTTCTCGCGGAATAAGCATGAAAAGGCTTGCATCTTCCTGCGCGGCTGCCGCAAAAAGCGGTTCAAAACCATTTCCGTTTGTGAATTGAAAAGACGCCGGAAGATCTGAAAGCAGGATGTTCTCCGCCTTAGGTCGATAAGGTTGACGATTGCGTATCGACTTGAGAAACGGATCCAGTTCACTCGAGTGCCAAATCTCCTTGATGCCTGATACTTGTTTCGCTTCCTGCGGGCTATACATATGTCCGGTCCACGTTTCCAGACTCGGATCGCGGCGGGGCATGAAAAGTATCTCAGGTAATTGAGCATTGCCCGGAAGCAACACAAGCGTCGCACCCTTTTGTTTGAGTTGTGAGAGGTAGTAAAGATTGTTCTCCTGCCGGTAGGGATAATCGACATCATTTGTATACACGCGAGGCTCGGCACTAAACAGAATCAGGAACCCTTTCGAACCGATCGCCTGAGCCACACGCGCACGTCGCTGAGCTAACTCAGCTAATCGCTCGGAATCTGTGAACGCGGGAGGCTGCGGCGCTACTTTGATAATCGCGGGCAGTTTCGCTTCTTTAGCTCCCGCAGGTGGCGTTAGTGATGAGCTGAAAACAAAGGGCACGCTCAATGCGAACCCGAGAGTCACGACTCGAAGGATGGTAAGTCTCATGGCGTGTTTCCTCTTACGAGATCTGTTGTGGACTATGGCTGAACTGGCGGTTTACGACGCTGCCTGGGTGGAAACACTTGTCGTCTTCCATCTGGTGTCACGTACACTCGTGTGCCATCCGGCGCAGAGATGATCTGTGAGCCATCAGGAAACGTTCTGATTACAACTCCACCTGGAAGTGTGCGGACGTTGGGCCTGCCGGGTCTATGCGGCACATTCGTATTTGGTGGTTGCGGAATGTTCGGCGGCTCGACGTCAACTTCTGGCTCGCTGTGTGTTTGAGCCTTTTCATCACGATCAGACTCAGTCGTGCGCGAAGGCTTTGGTGCAGGGTTCCGACTCTCGGCTGTTTGTTTCCCGTCCTTTTTCTTAGCGACCGGTCCATTAGTGCCCGGCGTTGTAGGCTCTGGAGTGTTTGTCTCTGCAATTGTGGCGGCGGGAGTCGCTGTCGGAATAGCAGGTGGATTCTCAATTGGTGCTGGTGATGGTCCAAGCTGAACTGCGGAGTTCCGCCATTGCCAGGCCATCACGGCAAGCACACCACAAGCCACGACCAAGAGCGCCGCGATCGATAGTGCCCAGGGTAATACGCGACGTTTGTCACCGGTGCCGCGTCGCACAACCGTAGTTTCTCCCGTCGCTACCGTCGGTTGTTGCGCGACAACCTCGGTCGTTTTAGCAGTGACTGTAGGAGCAGGTGGTTTGAAAAGAACTGTTTGCGCTTCCGCCCGATCGCGAATCGTAGTGCCCTGCTCGCCTGCATGGAGCGCTTTCCGCATCTCTTCCGCAGACGCATATCGCTGCTCCCGGTTCTGGGACATTGCTTTCTTCAACACGCCATCTGCAACGGGCGGAACAGAGGTGTTTGCCTGACTAGCCGGCAAAAGCGGATCAGGTTGACCATTCACCAAAGCCGCTGCACGCGTCAGTGCGTCGGGAGGTTTCACGCCTGTGAGCAGGTGATACAGAGTTGCTGCCAGGGAATAGAGATCGCTGCGCAAATCCGTGCCCAATCCCTGAATCTGTTCGAGAGGAGCGTAGTTTGGTGTGTAACCGAAAATGCTCGCCGCGGTTGTCACGCGAGAAATGTCGCCACCCTGCCCTTTCGCTAAACCGAAATCGAGCAGAATGATCTGGCCTCGTGATGTCAGTTTTAGATTCTGCGGTTTTATGTCGCGATGAATAATTTGCGGATCCTGCGTGTGCAAATAGTCGAGTGCATCAAGCAGCTGATCTGCCCAACTGATAACCTGGGTCGCTGGAAATGGGCCTTGCCTATGCGCCAACATTTCTGACAGATCATCACCGGGAATGAACTGCATCACGAGGAACTGTCCTTCGCCTTCAGAAAAATGGTCACTGACTCTCGGCAATGCTGGGTGATGTAGACGGGCCAACAATCGCGCTTCCCGTTCGAATTGCCGGCGCAGGCGTTCATCAGTGAAGAGGGTTTCTTTCAGAGCAACAGTCGTATCAAGACGCTGATCCACGGCTTCATAAACGGCGCCCATACCGCCCTGGCCAAGTTGGCGAACTATTCGATAACGACCCTGCAATATTGTGTCTGGCGTCAGCATTTAACTCTCTCTTCGACCGACATATCTCCGCATGTTTTTGACGATGTCCAATCTGGTCAGGCCGATAAAATTGGAAGGACGAGCAAAAACCTACGAAATGCCGCGACATTATACACGGGCGCCCCCTAAAACACGGATTCCTTGACAATTCAACAAACACACAACTGTCTATCTAATTCAGAGAACACCGCAGAGTGCGTTGATGTGAAAACTTCGTGTCTAACATTTGACCTTGACCTTCCGCCCACCGAGGATCAAAAAGCAAAGACCAAAGACCAATATCCATTGAGCATTGCTCCCAGTTCAGCGTATTCTACGGCGCATGAGCGAGCGATTCCCCCCGAAGGCACCCATCATCGACGTAGAGCCAAAGAGACGTCAGCGATGGCGCATCTGGGTGGTTGTCGCCTTACTGATCGCTTTATTCTCATTTTCTCGCATCGTCGCTATTTATCTTTCCGCTTTGTGGTTCGGCTCGCTCGGCTACTCAGCCGTTTATTGGTATATCTTCAAGCTCAAACTCGGACTCTTCTTTCTTTTCGGAATCCTTACAACGATTCTTCTGCAAACAACTTTCTGGCTGTTTCAGAGGTTGTTCGGCGCAGCTGCCTTTGAAAGCAGAACCATCGTTCTCAACAATCAGCCGTTTCAGTTTTCTCCCGCCCGCGTTATCAGACCGCTGGCGTGGCTCATCTCAATCGTCATCGGATTGGTCTATGGATTAACCCTGAAGGACAGCTGGCAAAAATTCGCTCTCTATTTGCACAGACCTGCCACAGCTAGCGTTGATCCGATCTTCGGCAAGCCACTCAGCTTTTATCTGTTTGCCTTACCAGTATATGAGTCGATCAGTTCATGGCTCAGCGGCGTGACCTTCATAATCCTAGGCGCTGCCATTGCCTATTCATTGCTGGGTCTGCCGCAAAAAGTATTAAAGCGCAGTGTGCGTTGGTCTTCGGGTGCTGCATTTCGCGCAGTGTGTGTAGCGCTTTCTCTGTTTCTGCTCGTGCTCGCCTGGCGTACGTACCTATCGCGATTCCCTGCTTTATGGGACGACCATCCAATCTTTGCAGGCGTGACATACACCGAGGCTCACTACTCCATTCCTGCGCTTTTATTTGTCTCGATTGCGCTGATTATCGCCGCCATCATTTCCCTGCTGAATGCGTTCACGCTTCGCCGTTTTAGTCTGGCGCTACTCGCAATTGCCCTGCCGACAGCTGTCTATGTCGTAGGCGTGGTGCTTGTGCCTACGTACGTGCAGAGCTTCATAGTAAAACCCAACGAGATTGATCGCGAGACGCCATTCATCACACACAATATCGAATGGACCCGCCGCGGTTTTGGCTTGGATCAAATTCAACAACGTGAGTTCACGGCCGATTCATCTCTCGAAGCTTTAGATCTTCCCAACAACCGAGACACCCTCGACAACATCCGTCTTTGGGACTGGAAAGCCCTTCAGGACACCCTCAAGCAGATCCAGGCAATCCGCACCTATTATGATTTTCCCGACGTTGATGTCGATCGCTATTCCTTCGGTGGCGTTACGCGGCAGATGATGGTGGCACCACGCGAAATCAACGATGACCGATTACCGCCGACGTCACGCAACTGGATCAATGAACGACTGATCTACACACATGGATATGGCGTGACCATGAATACTGCCAATGGATTCACGCGCGAAGGTCTTCCGCAGTTTGTGCTGTCAGATATGCCGATACAGGCGGCGGCGACTGACGTGAAGGTCACGAGGCCCGAAATCTACTTTGGCCAGCTGACGGACCGCTACGTCTATGTAAAAACGCGACAGAAGGAGTTTGACTACCCTCAGGGTGACGCGAACAACTATACGACCTACGAAGGAAACGGTGGCATTCGTCTTGGCAGCGCATTCCGAAGAATGCTGCTGGCATGGGCAGTAGGTGACCTTTCAAAACTCCCGTTCTCTGACGACGTTGGTGGTGACAGCCGACTGCTTATCTATCGGAATATTCGGGAAATCGTTAATGGCGTAGCACCGTTCCTGGTTTACGACCGAGATCCTTATATCGTCGTGAGTAACGAGGGTCGACTATTCTGGATAATCGACGCTTTTACGCAGTCGTCATCATTCCCGTATTCAAGTCATCACGATGTTGGTGGTAAGTCGATCAATTACATTCGAAACAGCGTCAAGGTAGTGTTAGATGCATATCACGGTACCGTTCAGTTCTATGTGTTCGATCAAGAAGATCCACTAATCGCTGCGTATCGTTCAGTATTCCCTTCGCTGTTTCGTGATAGCACTGAGATGCCTGCTGATATTCGGGCTCACATCCGTTACCCCGAGACGCTGATTCGCGCGCAAGGCGAAGTGTTCGGCCTGTATCACACACATAATCCCAAGGTCTTTTTTCAGCGAGAAGACATGTGGAGTGTCGCGCAGCAGGTGGGCCTTGACGATCAAGGTCGCCGACAGAGCCAACCGATCGATCCTTACTATGTACTGATGCAGTTGCCATCTGAAGCAAAGAAAAGTGAGTTTGTTTTGATTCTTCCCTTCACTCCGGCCAATCGAAATAACATGATTGGCTGGATGGCCGGACGTTGTGATCCGGAAAACTATGGCAAGTTGTTGGTCTATAACTTTCCTGCTTCGCGCCTGATCGATGGCCCGCTGCAAATCGAGGCACGCATTGATCAGGATGCAACATTGTCGGGACAGTTCACGCTATGGAATCAACAAGGGTCGCGTGTGTTGCGGGGGCATCTACTCGTAATTCCGATCGGGCGCTCACTGATGTACGTCGAACCAATTTACCTGCAGGCCCAGCAGAGTCCGATGCCTGAATTGCGACTGGTAGTGCTCGCAACACAGGACAAGCTCGGCTATGGACCAAGCTTCGCTGAGGCAATGGCAAGCGTCTTTGGGGAGGCAGCAAAACCGGCTGAAGAGAAGCGACCCGCTGGTGAAACGCCATCACGCGGAGGAGAACAGAAACCGGTGCCCTCGGCGACTCCTTCTCAGACACTGCAGGAGTTAATCAATCGCGCCATTCAGGAGTTCGATGACTATCAGCGACTTACGGCTCAGGGCAAATTGGCCGAAGCCGGTCAAAAGCTCGAACAGCACAAGCGCACGCTGGAGGAGATTCGCAAACTGGCGCCCAAGTAACTCACTATCGTTTCGCTTCGATCTTTTCCAACAACTTCTTCGCCTTCGCAACTGCGTCGCTATATTCAGGGGCGTACTTGGGATCCGGATTAGCCGCCAATATCGCCTCGATTTGCTTTCGGGCTTCGGCGTGACGACCGGCGGCCTCATAGGCTTCCGCTAAGCTTTCTTTCAGTAACGAGTTGTTCGGACCGAGCCGCACTCCCTTTTCCAAATATTCAATCGCTGTCGTAACGTTGCCGCCTAAAACGCGGGGCGCCTGGAGGTAGAGCCGTCCGAGTCCCAGGTAGGCGCTGCCCCCCTGATACGACTCGTCAATCTTTATGACTGCTTCCATTTCCCGTTTTATGTCTTGAACATTAGCCAGCCCTGCCAAAGTGCTGTGCGCAGCGATGCCGCCGTAGTTCGCCCCTAACCAAAAGTGGCCATCAGCCTTGTCAGGCTGTAGCTTGACTGCCGCCTGACCGGCCTCAATCCCCAACCGGAACATCTCATCGCGCTCAACATCATTATCAGTATGGTCTCCGACGTAATAGGCAGCCCGCGAAAGCTTCCATGCCGCTTCGTAATTCCCGTAGTCGGCCACTTGCGCCTGTCGCAAAGTAGCAACGGCAACTCTCGCCTTCCTAATATCCGCTCGGTTTTCGTATAGAGACTCAGCCTCTGCCACCTTCGCCTTAGCGACATTTTCATCGCCTGTATCAACAGCACTTTCAGATACTGTCGCAGCTTTTCGACAACCGATTTGTCCCGCAACAATGATCAAGAAAAGGGCGGTTGCCGTACACTGAAAATTCGATTTTCCTAACGGTTTTGTCAATTTCACTCAGCCCAGACCTCCAATTGTCTAGTGATTACATACAGTCTGACGGAACCCGTTTTTTCCATTATCAAAAATCGGCGCCAATGGGGTATAGTGACGACTCGACTGACAGCTAGGCAGACATTTTGGCCTAACGCAGCACCGGAGACGGCTGGAACTTTGGAGGAGCGTTGGCAGGGGCAGCATTCTACGACCTTGAGGGAACACTCGTCAGCACGAACCTCGTGCACAC
>DATBSH010000145.1:0-29377 GCA_036559885.1 Pyrinomonadaceae bacterium | reverse complement strand
TGGTGAGCCGAGCAGGACTCGAACCTGCGACCCACTGGTTAAAAGCCAGTTGCTCTACCGACTGAGCTATCGGCCCACATGACGAGGTTGGGAGGCATTGTAGCGAAAGCTGAGGGAACTGCAAAATGTGTCTTAATACTTAGAACTTAGAGCTTTGTTTCTTGGTGCTTTGTGCTTTGATTTGCATCAATTCTTAATTGTCTGCTGTAAGTATTTGGTGGCAGCCTCGAGAATTTCGTCGCGTCCGTCCACTATCCCCCGAATTGTCGGAGCCACTAGACGGAGCAGGTATCGGACATTTGGTTGACTGATTTCTGAAAGAAGTTGAATCTGCGGCACCTCACGACAAGCTAAAGCGTATCGGACATCCGCTCCGCGTTTCGTCCTGACTGAGACCTACTAGGAAGGTGCTTCAATGCAAGTTGAGATCGGTCGCTCCGCTCCCGTTCTGTAATTGAGTATTAGAGAAGCTGCTTAAGGATACGTGAAGCCTCAGAGAGACACTCCTATCCGTTCGGATAGCTTTCCAAGTCGCGTCTTGAAACGAACCCAGCGTTTAGTGGGGCAATCTATGTAAATAGATTTGGTATACCGTTTGCCAACTCGATTCCCTTGAGAAGGTACGGAAAGAAGCGTCTACAAAAGCTAAGTCCCACTCCACGTTTCGTATCCGTTCATCTCAGATCCTCAAATCAACGGAGGTTCATATGATTCCTCGCTCCTTTTACGGTCTAACGTCATCCGCCCCGATCAGTTGGAGCAGCAGGTTGTTATTGGCAGGGATACTTGCGGCTTCCTTTTCGCTTCCAGCACGAGCGCAAAACGAGGATGTGATCAGGTTCAACGTCGATCTAGTGACCGTGAATATAGCGGTGAAAGATGGCAAAGGTCGATCTTTGCCAGGCCTGAAACCTCAGGATTTTTCTATTACTGACGAGAATAGTCCCGTTATTCCACAGTTCTTTGATAGTGAAGGACCAGCAAGCATTGTCTTTGTGGTCGATACTTCATCCTCGATGGGAGGAAGCAAATGGAAGAGCTTAATCGCTGGTCTAAAAGATGCTCTGAAAAGTGCTAGTGACGGCAATGACTATACGCTCATCGCTTTCAGCGATAGCCCGCAGCTGCTCGCCAAATCTGTGAGTGCTTCTCAATTACTAAATCTCTTGCGTGAACTGAAGCCAAGTGGGAATACCGCACTATATGATGGAATGGTATTGGGCTTGGATTTTTTGAAACAGGGGCCACAACGGCATAAAGCACTTGTTCTGATTTCTGATGGCGAGGATACCGTAAGCCGGCTCAGTCTGGCGGACGTCGAGAAGGAAGCATCTGGTTGTCGCTCTACCATCTATTCGATCGGGATCCTACTCAAGGAGTACTGCAATCATCATCGCAATCAGAAAACTTGTGTCGGACAAGACACAATCAGCGAATTGGCGAAGGTCACAGGAGGGTTAGCTTATTTTCCAAAACCCGAGCAACTCTTACCGGTTCTGAAAGAGATCAGTAGCGACGTCAGAAGCCAATACAGTTTAAGTTATTATCCGCCGGATAAGAGACTTGGTTGGCGCGAGGTTCGTGTGGCCATCGCGCAGACTGAACGACGACCTAACCTACGTTATCAACAACGGTACCTCATGAGGTGAGGTGAAGTAAGTCGACCCGCTCGATACTCATTACACGCAGTCCGACAACTCAAGAACCTATACGTGGTCAAGTCTACTCCGTTAGGAGTGTCATGTTTATAGTTTCTGGTACTAAAACAGATAGCGCAGTTAAGAGGAGCGGAAGGATACTTGAGTGTTAACAATTAAGATCAGTTCCGCTCCTCTTAACTGCGCCGGAGAGGTTTTTCTTTTTGCGGGCTATAAACATTCGACTCCTGCGGAGTCAATAGCTGCAATTTTCTTCGTGTTAAATTGTGGGAGTTAGGCGTGGGTGTAAACTGGAATTTAGGCTGCTTGAATGCTGGCCGGTCAATTAGTCGCGCAGCCATCTCCCTAATGCTGAGTCATGGACAACAATTGTCTGCGTGCGCTCAGGTCCGGTTGAGACCAATCCAATCGCCACGCCGATCTGTTCTGAGAGGAAGTTCACATACGCTCTTGCTTCAGTAGGAAGTTCGTTCATCTTTGTCATTCCCACCGTGGACTTGCGCCAGCCAGGAAGCTTCGCATAAATCGGTTCGGCCTTTCGTAGATCCTGGGAAACGGCTGGTAACGACTCACAAAGTTTCCCATTCAACTTGTAGCCAGTGCACACTTTTATCTCGTCGAGAGTGTCGAGCACGTCGAGCTTCGTCAACGCGACCGCCGTAAAGCCATTGATCTCGGCGGCATAGCGAGTGGCAAATGCGTCGAACCAGCCGCACCGACGCGGACGGCCGGTCGAAGCACCATACTCGCGGCCACGCTCGCGGATCATCTGGCCAAGCTCTGCTTCACCTTCGAGCATCTCCGTTGGAAAAGGACCTTCGCCTACCCGCGTGGTGTACGTGCGAACAATACCCAGTACGCCTGTTAGTCTGTGCGGAGCCAGGCCTGTGCCGATAATCGCACCGCCGGCAATCGTGTTAGACGAGGTTACGAACGGATATGTCCCGTGATCGACATCCAATAGCGTCGCTTGCGCCCCCTCCAGCAGGATCGACCGGCCTTCGCTCGCCGCAATGTTCAGATAATGAGTAGTGTCTGCAATAAAGGGCGACAGACGTTCGGTCAGCATCGACATCTCTTGAAAAATCGCGTCCGCACTTAAACGCTGGCCGCCGTAAGCTTCGATAATGCGATTCGCGTCCTCGAGATTTCGATCAATACGTGAGCGAAGCACATCCGGCACCAGCGCATCGGCGGTTCGGATTCCTCGTCGTCCCGCCTTGTCTTCATAGGCTGGACCAATACCGCGTAACGTTGTACCGACCTTTTCATTACCAAGACGTTCCTCACTCGTATGGTCAAGTGCGCGATGGTAGGGAAGAATCAGGTGAGCGCGGGAACTGATCTTTACGCGTTCCGGCGAAACTTCAATGCCTTGCTCGGTGAGTCGATCGACCTCAACGAAAAATGCTTTGGGGTCGATAACCATGCCATTACCGAGGACACAGGTCTTGCCCCGATGAACGATACCGGAAGGGAGAAGATGAAGAACAAACGACTGATCGGCGACTTGAACTGAGTGTCCGGCATTGTGTCCACCTTGATAGCGGACGACGATTTCAAACTTCTCTGCGAGCAGATCAACGATCTTGCCCTTACCTTCATCGCCCCATTGGGCGCCTATTACTGCTATAACGTTTGACATCTTTTGATGAGACTAAACTTGTGCTTAACGTTCTGCTGCACTCAACTCAGTGACAAACAGTCAGTACCGACACGCGGTAGCGTCGGGTCGCTCTCATTACCAAGACCTCGTATAGAAGCACCGACCCGACGCTACCGCGTGTCGGTACTGACTGTTTGCCACTGAGTTGAGTTGAAGTGGATTCGCCATTGCCGTTGCTCACTACAAAGTACAAATAGTCACGTCGCAATTACCCGTTGATACAACTCAAGATACTTCGCGGCCGCCGCGGTCCAGGAGTTGTCGACCCGCATCCCGTTCTGCTGAATCTTTTTCCATGCTTCGGGCCGGCCGTAAAAGTAAAGGGCCTCACGTATTTTTTCAAGCAACGCTCCAGCGTCATACGGCCCAAACTTGAATCCTGTTCCTGTTCCGTCAGCAGGATTGTAGTGCTGCACCGTATCCTGCAAACCGCCCGTTGCTCTGACAATCGGTACGGTGCCGTAGCGCATGCTGTACATCTGATTCAAGCCACATGGTTCATACAACGACGGCATCAGAAACATGTCAGCGCCGGCTTCAATCTGATGGGCCAGCGGTTCGCCCGCATAACCTTTATAGATACCGACTTGTTTGGGCGCCACATCGTGCCACCGTTGCAGAAAGTCTTCGTATTCACGCGCTCCGGCACCCAAAGCAATAAAAAATGATCCCGAGTGCAAAATAGGGACAGACGCCTCTCGAATCAGGTCATAACCTTTTTGCGCAACAAGACGGGAGATGATGGCAAGCACCGGACGTTTCACGTCTTCCACCAGACCGAACCGTCGCAATAGATCAATTTTGCACTGCCGTTTGCCAGACAGATCATTCACCGAGTAATTCGCGGCAAGATGTGGATCAGTTTCGGGGTTCCAGATGTTGTAATCGACGCCATTAGTAATCCCGACGAGGCGGTTTGCGCGTCCTCGTATCAGCCATTCGAGTCCGTGACCCTGCTGTGGCGTTTGAATCTCGCGCGCGTACGTTGGGCTAACGGTCGACAGCCAATCGGCAGCGATGATGCCGGCTTTGAGGGCCGAAGCTGTTCGGTCCAACATGAAGTCGTTGCTGTCAGGCGGATCGCCGAATCCAAGCCACCAAAGATCCCGAGGGTTGAACAGTCCTTGATAGCCGACATTGTGCAACGAAAACAGAGTCTTGGTTTTTTGAAAGAACTGGTCGTAGCGCTGCCGTGCCCGAAGCTCCATCACCGCGAAGCCGCAAGGCCAGTCGTTGCTGTGAACAATATCAGGTTGCCAATTGAGATGCTTTACGAGAGCGAGTGCGGCGCGCGAGAAGAACGCGAAACGGACGTGATCATCTCCATGGCCGTAGATTCCTTCTCGAGCAAAGAACTCAGGCGCTTCAATCAAGTAAGCCGGAGCGCCAGCCGCGTCAGTCTGCCATGTACGGGTCAAGCGAATCTGACCGCGCCATTCAACCCGGATGTCTTCGATGACCTCGCCTGTGATTAGGTTTCTATTAATCTGGTCATACAGCGGCAGGAACAATCGCGCATCGACATTATGTTCACCCAAAGCTTTCGGCAGCGCGCCAGACACGTCTGCGAGGCCACCAGTTTTGGCAAAAGGAACCGCTTCAGATGTTAGGAGAGCTACGCGCATGAATTAAGGGATGAAGGATGAGGGATGAAAGAGCCAACATATACGCTTTTCATACCTCATTCCCTGGTGTCATGGGTTGCTAATGAAAAGAACGGATGAGAGCCTCATAACAAAGGCGAAAGGAGGAAGCCTTAGCTTTCCATCCCTTCGCCTTACCTTTATTGGTAGCTGATGAAGGACGCCCTTTCATCCTTCATCCTTTCGCCTTCATCCTTGCTTTTAGCTTTGCATGGACGCCAGGAACTCTGCGTTCGATTTAGTTTTCTCGAGTCGCTCGAGCACGACTTCCATCTGCTCGACAGGTGACAACGGGTTCAATACACGTCGCATCACCCAAATACGATTCAGGTCTTCTTTGCTGATCAGCAACTCTTCTTTTCTCGTGCCTGAACGCTGCAGATCGATTGCTGGGAACAGACGCTTATCGCTTAGCCGCCGGTCAAGATGAATTTCAGAGTTACCAGTACCTTTGAACTCTTCAAAGATCACATCGTCCATTCGCGATCCGGTATCGATCAAGGCGGTCGCGATGATTGTCAGTGAGCCACCCTCTTCGATATTTCTTGCGGCGCCGAAGAATCTCTTCGGTCGCTGCAAGGCGTTTGAATCGATACCGCCGGAAAGAATCTTGCCACTAGGCGGAACAACTGCGTTGTGCGCACGAGCGAGACGCGTGATCGAGTCAAGCAGAATAACGACGTCGCGCTTGTGTTCCACCAACCGCTTGGCTTTTTCGATCACCATATCCGCCACCTGGACGTGCCGGGTTGGCGGTTCGTCAAAGGTCGATGAAATCACTTCGCCATTCACCGAGCGTTGCATGTCGGTGACTTCTTCTGGTCGTTCATCGATCAAGAGAACGATCAGGGTAACTTCCGGATGATTCTGCGTAACAGAGTTCGCGATAGTTTGCAGCAGCATCGTTTTACCTGTACGAGGCGGTGCGACAATCAAACCGCGCTGACCTTTGCCCAGGGGTGTTACGAGATCGATGACACGTGCTGAGAGATTCTCAGCGGTCGACTCCATCTTCAACTGCTCTTCCGGATAGAGCGGCGTGAGATTATCGAAGAAGACTTTTTCCCGCGCCTGGTCAGGAGACTCAAAGTTGATCGCCTCAACTTTGATCAGTGCGAAGTAGCGCTCGCCTTCTTTTGGAGGTCGAATCTGACCACTGACGGTGTCGCCCGTACGCAGGTCAAACTTGCGGATCTGCGATGGTGAAACGTAGATGTCGTCCGGGCCCGGCAGGTAGTTGTATTCAGGTGCACGAAGGAATCCGAATCCGTCGGGCAGTGTTTCCAGTACGCCCTCGGAAAAAATCAGGCCGCTCTTCTCGGTCTGTGCTGCCAGAACTTTGAAGATAAGTTCCTGCTTGCGCATGCCGGTGGCGCCAGGAACATCCATGCTCTTGGCGATCTGCGTCAGCTTGGAGATCGACATCTCCTTTAAGTCAGCCAGATTATGGAAGCCTTCGTTCTTCTCTCTTCCATCTCGGCCTTCTCGTTCTGGAGCTTCGGCGGTCGCCACCGTGGTGCCGCCGTCTTCTCCGTTATCTGAATTCGCGCTCGATGCGCGTGAACGTGTTCGTTGTGACATGATTGTATTCTCTGGAATTCTCCGAATCGCGGGTTAACCGCGAGGTTTGTAGCTTTTCAACCGGTTATCAAACTTTATCTAAGATGTCGGGAGTGAATGATTGTGCGGTAGAGCGATGTGCGTGGAGCGCGAGATGTTCCCACTCATTCGCGAGGCAAAAATCTTCTCCTCCACAGGTTCGTGTAATATAACTCAACTTAAACGGATTTCAGTTTGGCATCGTTAAGATGCGACTCTCATAACGGGCGTGGCCCAAAAATCAAATTGAACAAAAGGGGCTTGAGTTGTTCGGATTGCCGATTTTTCCGCTTAGGATACTAGCTAATCTTGGAAAAGCAAACTTGAAATCAACTTGAATGTCACGCAATTGCGGTATTTATCGCACGCCAAAGTTCATCGCGACCTCGTCCTGTTTTTGCGGAATAAGCCACAACCTGATCGTCTTGGAGCACGCCTCTAATGTGCTCGAGGCTTTTCCGCAGTTCGTTGTTCGACAGCTTATCGGATTTTGTGGCTACTATTAAACGTGGCTTTGCGTTTTGCTCAAGCCACTCGTGAAGCTGCAAATCCTGTTTTGTGGGTTCGTGGCGCGAATCTACGAGATGAATTGATAGCACAAGCTGCCGCCGCTTTGCAAGATAGCCCATCACCATCTCCCCCCAACCGGCTTTTATATCTCTCGGTACGCGAGCGTACCCAAATCCGGGCAGGTCAACGAAGCGAAATGCCTCGTTTATTGAGAAAAAATTCAGCGATTGAGTGCGACCGGGCGTCGACGACGTGCGGGCGAGGCTTCGGACCCCCAGCAGCGAATTGATTACGCTCGACTTACCGACATTGGAGCGGCCTAGAAAGGCGATCTCAGGACGTAAATCGCGAGGCCAGTCTGTCTCTTTGAAGGCGCTTTTCAAAAACTCCGCGCTGGTGACCTTAAAAACCATCCACAGATTACGCAGATTACACAGATTAGGATTCAATTAGTAAGGTTCACGAAATATCCAACACGGCTGAGTAAGTCCTAATCCGTGTAATCTGCGTAATCTGTGGATGGTTTTCAGGGGTTAAGCTTCCGCTGCGGCGGTCATCGCTGCGGCACGCTGTCGCGACATCTCTATAATCTTCTGAATGCGATCGCGAACGAATTTCAATCGCTCCTCGAAATCGGGCATTTCCTTCACCAGTCTTTCCAACTGAACGAGGAATTCCTTATTCCCCTGGGCTCTCAGTTGTGAGAGGAATGGCTCCAGCTTCGCATAAACAAAGACGTGTTCACCGTTCGCATCGTTGAACATCTTGGGTTCAATAGCGCCGTTGTTTACAAGCGAAGCAGCCATGTCCCAGTAGGAAACTACCATCCGGTAATAGCCGCTCTTATCACTCGTCAGTACATCCATGAAATCGTCGAGGCTTTGGGGATTAAAACCGAAGAACCAGTTTCGCGCTTCGCGCATCACCGGCTCCCGGCGCAACTCGTAGAGCTTCAGAATCAAATCAGCTTCAGCTTGTTTGCTCATAGCAATCTCCTGTTGTAAGGGAACATATAAACGAGTTCGCTTCGACCGCGGCCTCAGGAAGCGGAAAGTTCAAGGTGAACAAAATTGCAAGTTGGGAAGGGTGGCTTGAAGAAAGGGTCAGGAGCACGAAGCAGGAGCACGAATCAAGAGCGGGAAGTATTAGTTTTCCTGCTCCTGCGTGCTGCTCCTGCTCCTGTCTTCAGGTTACCCCTTCCCAACCCGCAATTTTGCCCAAGGTGATCGTTAGCTTGTCTGAATTCCTTGCGAAGGCGGCTCGGTGGTCCAGAGAGGCGGACGTCCCTCCGTCGTGTCGTCGGTTGGGCAGCTGTCTTCAAGCGCCAGGGCCAGCACATCATCAATCGTCTCTACGAGATTGATGCAAAGCGCATCCCGAACTTCTTCAGGGACTTCAGGCAGGTCTTTCTCGTTGTCCTTTGGCAGTATGATCGTCTCGATGCCAAAGCGATGGGCCGCGAGGAGCTTCTCTTTCACCCCGCCAATCGGAAGCACCTTACCGCGTAAAGTAATCTCGCCGGTCATCGCCACGTTCTTGCGAACGGGCACGCGCGTCAGGCTTGAAGCCATTGCTGTCGCGATTGTAATTCCCGCAGAGGGTCCATCCTTTGGAATTGCGCCTTCCGGAATATGTATATGCAAGTCGCGTTTACGGATGAAATCGAGACTCATCCCGAGACGCTCAGCCCGGGCCTTGATACAAGTCAACGCCGCCTGCGCTGATTCCTGCATCACCTCTCCGAGTTTTCCCGTCAATGTGACGCCCCCACGACCTTTCACGAGCGTTGCTTCGATCTGCAGCACTTCGCCGCCGATTTCAGTCCAGGCGAGACCGGTCGCTAGACCTATTTCACTGTGCGCCGCGATTCCTTGTTGACGGAACTTGATGGGCCCGAGCATCTCCCGAATGCGTGCTGCGTCTAGCGTGTCCTTCGCACCTTCGCCCAGTTGCTCGGAAACAAACTTACGCGCCAGTTTGCGACAGCATGAACCCATTTCCCGTTCGAGACTCCGAACGCCTGCTTCGCGAGTATATGACCGGATAATCTCAAGGATGCCTTCGTCGGTGAACTCGATCTGCTCCGGTTTCAGGCCGTTGCCCTCAGCCTGCTTGGGAACTAGATGCCGTTTCGCAATCTCAAGTTTTTCGCGCTCAGTGTAGCCAGATAATCTAAGAATCTCGAGACGATCCTGAAGTGCCGGCGGAATTGTATGCAGCACGTTCGCCGTAGCGATGAAGAACACCTTTGACAGATCGTATTCGACGTCAAGGTAGTGATCCTGGAAAGTGTGGTTCTGTTCCGGATCGAGCACTTCGAGCAACGCCGCGCTCGGGTCGCCACGGAAGTCTGCGCCAAGCTTGTCAACTTCATCGAGCAACAGGACGGGGTTCACTGTCCCAGCCTTCTTCATCATCTGGATGATCTGCCCGGGCAGTGCACCGATGTAAGTGCGCCGGTGGCCGCGAATCTCGGCTTCATCACGAACACCGCCGAGCGAGAGTCGGACGAACTTTCGCCCTGTCGCTCGTGCAATCGACTTACCTAAACTGGTTTTGCCAACACCTGGCGGCCCAACGAAGCAGAGGATTGACCCTTTTGGATTCTTTACAAGTTGGCGGACAGCGAGATACTCAAGTATTCGTTCCTTGATCTTTTCAAGCCCGTAATGATCTTCGTTAAGAACCTCTTCTGCCTTAATTAGATCCTTAATCTCTTTGGTTTTTTGCTTCCAGGGTACGCTGATCAGCCAGTCGATATAGGTACGCGATACAGTGCCTTCAGCAGACATCGGAGGCATGGCTTCGAGTCGATGTAGTTCCTGCATCGCTTTTTCCTTCGCCTCGTCAGTCATGCCGGCTTCTTCGATCTTCTTCTTGAGATCTTCCAGCTCAGCCTTTTCATCCTTGCGACCCAATTCCTTATGGATCGCCTTGATCTGCTCGTTAAGGTAGTACTCCTTTTGTGCCTTCTCCATCTGTCGCTTTACGCGCGTTTGAATTGTTCGATCAAGTTGGCGTTTCTCGATTTCGGTCTCCAGCAATTCAATCAATCGTTGTAGACGCGCTTGAGTGGAAAAGATTTCGAGGAGTCCCTGTTTATCCTCAACGGAAACTCTTAGTTGTGACGCAAGTGCGTCGGCGAGATGAGATGGTTCCTGATTCCGAAGCGCAGTTTGCAGTGCATCGGTCTGCGTGTCGGGTGCAAGGCGCAGATGTTGTTCGACCAGTTGACCGACTTTTTGAATCAGTGCATCAAGACGAGTGCCTTCCTCGTTTACCACTGGCGCTCGGCGCACGAGAGCCATAAAAGCTCCGTCCGTGTTTTCGACACGCACGGTAGTTGCGCGCTCTCGACCTTCGACGACTACTTTGATCTGACCGTTTTCCTGTTTTTGAGACTGCAGAATACGTCCAAGAGTACCGACACCGTAGATTTGTTCGGGGCCTGGTTCATCGACTGTCGCATCGTGCTGAGTTGCGAGAAAGATGGTGCGGTCCGTTGCCAAGGCTTGCTCGAGTGCGCGGACAGAACCTGACCGACCGATTTTGAAGGCAACTTTAGTAAAAGGGAAAATTACGACGTCGCGAATTGGTACCATCGGATACCAGGCAACGTCATTGGGGGTGCGGTCAGAGTATTCTTCCATGTGGTGTTACGTTTTTCTGGGCTTCTGCAACAAAGGCGAGCCGCTAGAATGCCGTCTCGCCTTATCTAAAGATGACCAATTGTAAATCATTTCCCGCAGGGGCGCTACTTTCACGTAAAACACCGCTGAGGGCTAATTTAGGCAGCCGCGCCGTCGATTCCGGTCAGTCCTTCGCCCGGTATTGCCCGGCGACGTTCGACCATTTCGCTTGTAATTACAAATTCCTTAATACGCTTCTGCGAGGGCAGGGTATACATCGCGTCTAGGAGGAGTTCTTCAAGAATCATCATTAGGCCGCGGGCCCCGACTTTTCGCTCGACAGCTTGCCGCGCCACGGCTTTGAGAGCATCTTCTGTGAATTTCAGTTTGACGTTATCGAAGTCAAACTTCTTCTGATACTGCTTAACAAGAGCGTTTTTCGGCTCAGTCAGAATCTTGATCAGAGCGCCTTCATCGAGTTCGTGCAAGACGCCGCATACGGGCAAACGACCCACGAATTCAGGGATCAAACCGAAACGAATCAAGTCTTCGGGTTGCACTTGAGCCAGTGCCTCGGCGTGACGGTGCGCGCCGGATTTTACTTCCGCATGGAAACCGAGCGACTTGTTCCTCAGCCGCCTTTCGATAACTTTTTCAAGGCCGACGAATGCGCCGCCACAAACGAATAGTATGTTTGTAGTATCAACAGGGAAGAACTCCTGATGTGGATGCTTTCGACCACCTTGTGGAGGAACGTTGGCGACCGTGCCTTCCAGAATCTTCAGCAGCGCTTGCTGAACACCTTCACCAGAGACGTCTCGAGTGATTGAGGGGTTTTCGTCCTTCCGACAAATCTTGTCGACCTCGTCGATATAGATAATGCCTTGCTGCGCGCGTTCAACGTCGCCGTTCGCGGCCTGCAGAAGTTTAAGAATAATGTTTTCAACGTCTTCACCGACGTAGCCTGCTTCCGTCAGTGTAGTGGCGTCGACAATCGTGAACGGAACGCTAAGCATTCGGGCAAGAGTCTGTGCCAGCAGTGTCTTACCCGTGCCGGTTGGTCCAATCAGCAGAATATTCGCCTTCTGGATTTCGACATCAGCTCGGCGTCGTCCCAGTTCGATGCGTTTGTAGTGTTGATAAACAGCTACGGCCAGGCGTTTCTTGGTTTCCTCCTGGCCGATTACATATTCGTCTAAAAAATTCTTAATCTCACCCGGTTTCGGAAGCGGTGGACGTGTGGCTACCGACTCGGCCTGTTGATCGTCAGTAATGATCTCGTTGCAGATATCGATACATTCGTTGCAGATGTAGACGGTGGGGCCGGCAATGAGTTTCTTAACTTCGTTTTGCGATTTCCCGCAGAAGGAACAACGCAACGTGTCGTCGGTTCGTCTCACCATGTCGTCTCGGAGAACTCCTTAGTAAGTCAGGTCTTTGGTGGACATATCTGAAGGCCTACGTGACTTCGCGCCGGCGACTAGCTGAGAACAGCGGCGCACACACTCATCACAAATGAAAGCGCTCTTACGAATCATTTTTTGGGGGATGCCGCGAGTTCGCTGCGGGGTTCCTGCCATGAGGCTCGCCACTTCACCGCGTGACTTGCCACAGAAGGAACAGCGAAAACTGTGGGCTTTCATCCGTGCAATCAATACATTCGTCTCCGCATCGCGATGTTCACTCCCGGTGCGCGATGACCTCGTCTATTAAACCATATTCCTTAGCTTGCATGGCAGACATTATTTTATCGCGTTCAACATCGCGTTCGACGGTGTCATACGACTGGCCCGTATGCTTTGCAATTATCTGCGACGTCAGTTCACGCATTCGCAGAATTTCTTCTGCTTGAATTCTGATGTCGGTGGCCTGGCCCTGTGAACCGCCTGTTGGCTGGTGAATGAGAATTCGTGAATTCGGGAGGGCAAATCGTTTCCCTTTGGCACCTGCGGCAAGCAGGAGGGCACCCATTGACGCGCATTGTCCCACGCAGATCGTCGTTACGTCAGGGCGTATAAACTGCATCGTGTCATAAATCGCCATACCTGCCGTGATAGAACCGCCTGGAGAGTTTATGTAGAGGTTAATGTCCTTTTCAGGATCTTCTGCTTCGAGAAAAAGCAGCTGGGCCACGATCAAGTTTGCAATTTGATCGTCGATTGGGGTGCCAAGGAAGATGATGTTGTCTTTTAGAAGACGCGAGTAAATATCAAAGGCGCGTTCGCCTCTTGACGTTTGCTCGACGACCATTGGAACTAAAGCCATAAAATGCGAACCTCGTTTGGGAGGGGGATAAAGGCGAATGGTTACTTCGTGCGTATTGCTGACTTAGTGTAGTTAGTCCTTTGTACTTAGTACTTCGAAGTTTGAATGTGCGACGAACAAAGACCAATGCAACAACTTAGTACCAATTAGTCTTCCTTCTTCTCGTCGCTCCAAGCTTCCTCTTTCACTTTGGCATTTTCGATTAAAAGATCCAGCGCTTTACCATTGCGCAGTCTGTGCGCGATGCTACGGTCGCCCCCATCCTTTGTCAAGGCAGCCCGCACTTGCTCTTTCGGTTGTCGTGACATCGTACTGATCGCTTCGATCTCAGCATCGATTTCTTCGTCGGTCACGTCGATTTTTTCCGCTTTCGCGATTTGATCAAGGAGCATCGTTGCGCGAACGTCATCCTGCGCCTGCTCTTGCAACTCTTCGCGCGCGCCTTCCCAGTTTAGTTCGGCACTTCGCGGATCAATGCCACGTCGCATCATGTCGCGCACAACGGATTGCAATCGATGATGCGTTTGTTCGTTTACCAAACTCTGCGGCACTTCGAATTGATGTGCTTCGAGTAGCCTTCGCATTACTTCGCTGCGCAGCCGTTGATCGGCTTCCGCCCGCGATCTTTTCTCAAGGTCTTCTCGGATGTGTGAAGTCAGTTTCTCGAGCGAATCGAATTCTTCTCCCAAACTTTGCGCCCACTCATCGTCCAGTTCGGGAAGTTCTTTGCGTCGGACCGCGGTAACCTCCGCGATATATTCGACCGTCCGGCCCGCGAGTTCTTTGGTTTGGAAATCTTCAGGATAGACGACGGTAAACGTCTTCTTATCATCCGGTTTGACGCCACCCAGGTTATCGTTGAATTCCTTTTGCACGCCGTCACCGCCTAAGACGACTTCTACATCTTCGGCCTTAATATCTTCCTCGTTCGGTCGATCCACGATCTTTCCCACGATATTAACTGTGACCGTGTCGCCCACCTGTGATGGTCGATCTTCCACCGGCTGCAGCGAGGCAGAGGCGTCGCGCAGGCCGTCAATCATGCGCTTAACGTCTTCGTCCGTTACAGGCCGCTGTTTTCGACTGACTTCGAGTCCTTTATATTCACCCAGCTTTACGTCCGGCAAAACTTCAACGCCGACGTTGACGGTAATCGGCTCTTCGCCAAACTTGTCGAGTCCCTCAGTGTTAGCAAGCTGGATGTCAGGCTCGCCAATCGCGGCCAACGAATGCTCTCCAATGGCGCCACTGACTGCGTCAGGTACCAGCTCACGCAAGACTTCGCCGCGAATTTCGCTCTTGAAACGCGTACGAACAACTGAGCGTGGTGCATGTCCTTTACGAAACCCTGGCACGCTCGCGGCTTTGGCATAACGCTCACTCACGCGATCGTAAGCTTCACGCACCTGCTGAGGCTCGATATGTATTTTGATTTCCTTACGGGTAGGAGAGACGTCTATTAATTCAGATTTCATTATTTCAATTTGGCCTTTGGTCTTCGGTCTTTGGACTTTGGTCTTTGTGTTCTCGATTGAGCTTTACAACTGCTATCCAAAGACCAAAGTCCAAAGTCCCAAGACCACGTTTGGTGCGAAAGGGGGGACTCGAACCCCCACACCTTTCGGTACCAGATCCTAAGTCTGGCGCGTCTGCCAATTCCGCCACTTTCGCATTTTCAATCGATTCTTTATTGCTTTCAAAACGGGGCAAGGATAGCATGCGGAACTTCGGTTCGTCACAACGGCACACTCTGCGATCCCACGCACCATCTACTCAGAGGAGGAACACATGTTTGCTCAACCTCGTACCTTTCGCTGCCCGAATTGCAATGAAATGATCAACGACACAATGACTCAGTGTCGTTTCTGTTCCGTTCCGGTCGACGCCGGCGTAGCTGCACTGCTTGCAGAAAAACAACAAAAGGCGAATCAGGCATACAGCGATGCAAGCTTTCTGCGAATTGCTGCCATCGCGATGTTTGTTTTCCTGGCGTTGAGCTTGATTCCGTTCTTACCGTTAGTCTACTGGGGCTTCCTGGCAACGTTTCTGGTCGTGGTGGTGTTGTTGATTAGATGGCAAGTTAAGTTTGGAAGTCTCGGAACAAGTGACGCTGATTACAAGAAGGCGCTGCGCAATAGAAACTTCGGTTTGTTAATGCTAATCGTGGCTATTCCATTGGGCTTTATCGTGAGGCCGTTACTGGGTTTGATCGTTGCCGCTGTTCTTTCTCGTGGATAGCTAAGAAACAATGTAGCTTGTTTTTGGCTTACCCAGGAAATCTTTTCCGGCGTGTTTTCTTATTAATCCGCCCTGTTCCAACTCAAAATACGCACGCTGTATCTCGCCTTTGTCAACGGACAGTCTCTGGGCAAGTGCCACGGGCGAGGGAAGTAGATCACCCGAAGCCAGAGTTTTATTGCTTATCTGCAGCTCAATCTGCTCCCGCACCTGGAGATAGATCGGATTGTGAGATACGTCTTTGAGAACGATGTTCATCGACCGTTACCTCTTTGGAGTGCGGCGACTTGTCGCCGCTTTGGTCTGAGAGGTTCGTGGGATACTTAGCTGCGACAAGTTGCAGCCGACCAAAAAGCGGTGACAAGTCACCGCACTCCAAAGAAAAGTGTTTTCAAAGCGTCCTGGTTACTTTCGACAAAGAGCGTGGCGAATCCGGATTAAGTCCCTTTGCTTCAGCCAACAATGCCGCGAACAGTTGGCCCGGTACGATATAGGGAATCGGTGCCAGAAATTCGTCGATCTCTTTCGGCATTATGATCGAGCGCGTGCATGCTCTGGCGGCGTCGAGATCACTCGTGATCGCCAGCGTGTCGGCGTGGAGCTCACGGAGTCGTTCGATCAATGCCTTTACACCTTCCAGCATCTTCCCTGGTGGCGCGAATAGGATGACTGGAAAATGTCTTTCGACCATTGCGAGTGGTCCGTGGAGAAAATCCGCCGAAGAAAACCGTTCTGCTACGACGTAACATGTCTCCATCAACTTAAGCGCGAGTTCGTAGGCGTCAGCATAAGCCAGCCCGCGTCCGACAACCACGCAGTTCTCCATGAACAAATACCGTTGCACCAACTCCAGAATCGCGGGCTTCTGCTCGAGCGCGCGTTCAACGAATTGTGGAATGGCGTCATAAGAAAAAGAGACGGAATGGGGGCTCAACTCTGAAGCGAGCATATAAAAGAGGAGCATCTGTCCCGTGAAAGTCTTTGTCGCTGCGACTGAGCGTTCGCGACCACCATGCGTCAGCAGTGTTTCGTCGACCAGCTTAGTCATCGTCGAGGTCGCTTCGTTTGTTATCCCGACTGTAAATGCGCCACATTTACTTGCGTTCTCCAGAACGCGGTTGATGTCTTCGCCTTCTCCTGACTGCGAGACGCCGACTACTAAGGCACGGTCCAGTTTCAATTTCGCGCCGTAGATAGTGTGAACAGAGGGCGCCGACAAAGACACAGGGATCCCTGTGGTGATCTCCAGGAGATACCGGCCAAAGAGTGCCGCATTGTCAGAACTGCCCCGTGCGACGAGCACAATGAGATCGATATCGCGCTTGCGTAAGGTTTGGGTCAGCGCTGATATCTTCGCCCGCTCCTCTTTAATAGTACGTTCGAGCGCAGCGGGCTGCTCGGCGATTTCCTGAAGCATTAGGGACATTTGCGTTTAGTTCCTATTGTAATCAGGACGGTTTTCAGTTAAATACTCTTCGCCTTTCTAGACCTGTCCTTTTATTTATAAGAAATCCTTCCGCGATGCTGCACACTTTAACACGAACGTCCATTAAGAGTCTGAATGTGTTTGCTGCCGTTGCGCTATTTTTGATTGTGGTCCACGCGCAGGATCAGTCTTCGCAACTCCGACTGATTCCGCAACCTCGCGAAGTTAACCTTACCGGTAATCGTTTCCGTTTTGATCGTACGACCCACCTCACATTGGCAGACCCTCGCTCGACTGACGATCAGTTTGCAGCCCGGGATTTTGTCGAAGACTTGAAACAAACAGCGGGCATCGCTTTACGAATTGGTAGCAGTCGAGGCCGGCGCCCAATCCTTATAGGTAAGCTCGATTTGCCTGTTATCAAGTCGGCTTTGCAGGCTAACGGTGTGACGCCGCCCGCAAATCTGCATGAGGAGGGTTACGTATTAGTAGCCGGCGACAATGGTGTAGTCATTGGTGGCTCAACTTCTGCCGGAGTGTTCTATGGTTTGCAAACCCTGAAACAACTCGTACGCGGCAATGCGGACGACGCGGAGATTCCGGGGGTGCGTATTGTCGACTGGCCCGCAATGCGTTGGCGTGGTGTGTCAGACGACATCAGTCGTGGTCCTGTGCCCACAGTTGATTACATCAAGCGCCAGCTTCGCACGTTTGCAGCATTCAAGCTGAACCTCCACTCGTTTTATATGGAGCATGCCTTCTCAAGTTCGGATCATCCATTGATCGGGCCCGGCGGTGGCGCACTGACACCTGAGGAGATCCGGGAAATAGTTAAGTACGCACGGTCCTATCACATCGAAATCGTTCCAGAGCAACAGACGTTTGGCCATTTACATAAGGCCCTGAAGTTCGAAAAGTACAACTCGCTCGCTGAGACACCATACGGCGACGTGCTCTCACCTCAACAAGAAGGCACCTACAAGCTCATCGCGGACTGGTACCGCGAGCTGAACGAGTTGTTTCCCGGCAAGTTCTTTCACATCGGCGAAGACGAAACATTTGAATTGGGAGAAGGACAGAGTCGTGAGGCCGCCCGCACGCGGGGCGTGGGTGCTGTCTACTTCGAGCACCTCAATCGTGTGCGCGACCTTTTAAAGCCATACAATCGCAAGCTGATGTTTTGGGGTGACATCGCACTGAATCATCCTGATCTAATTGGTCAGATTCCCAAAGAGATGCTCGTCGCTAATTGGGATTACGCCCCGCGTGATGATTACAACTCGCGTATCAAGCCCTTCCACGATGCGGGACTAGAGCAATTCATCTGTCCCGGCGTTTGGGGCTGGAATCAGATCTTTCCGAACGTCGATGCCGCGTCGAAAAACATTATTAACTTTGTGCGCGATGGTCAGGCAGCTGGTTCCCAGGGCATGCTGAATACAACATGGGATGATGATGGTGAATCGCTGTTTGAGATGACTTGGTATGGAATCGTTTTGGGTGCTGCTGCTTCGTGGCAGAATCAAACGGTGGATTCGAAGGAGTTCGACAGAAGTTTCGACTGGGCGTTCTTCCGCAATGATGGCGATCAGTTTGTCAGTGTGATTCACACGCTCGGAGGCGTGAATACGTTGTTGGGAATCAGAACTAGTGACGATGTCTTCTGGCGCGATCCGTTCACGGCTGCGTTCCAGAACGACGCGAGAGTGAATTCTGAAAAGATTCGTCAGATGAGATTGCAGGTCGAGAACGCCCACGAAATTCTCCTGCGAAACAAACAACTCGCGAAGCGCAATACCTCGATGATCGATGCGATGATCTTCGGCGCTGTACGGTTCGATCACCTCGGGCGGCGCTTTCAGACCGTTGAGAAGCTGAGTCGTGAGTATTGGGATAGCTATCTTAACTTAGGTGATCGTGTGAAGGTGCGCCGGCTGCGGCGCTACTACAGCCCAATCTACAATCAACTGCGTGAGATGGCCGAGGAGTTGTCTGAGTTGAAAGCTGCTTATCGTCAACAGTGGCTCGCGGAGAATCGTCCGTATTGGCTCGACAGCGTATTGGCGCGTTACGACAATGCAATCGCGTTATGGCTAAACAAGAGTCGAGCTCTTGACGAAGCGGTGCGGGCTTACGAAGCGACATCGATACTGCCCAATCCAGAAGAGTTTGGATTGGGACCCAGATTTCCGTTGACGTCTGCACCAGCACCACGCTCGCAGTGATTTACCAAAAGGCATCTACCGCGCAACGTTCGCTTCGCTCATTGCGGACGAGGACGTCCGCGGTCCCAGTGAAGAGTTGCGACATACTTCGGAAAGGCATCTACCGCGCCAACGTTCGCTTCGCTCATTGCGGACGAGGACGTTCGCGGTCCCAGTGAAGAGTTGCTGTATTGCTTTGACGTTCCTGCTAAAGGTTATGGACTGAGGCAAGTCATTTAAGCTCTCGCACGTTACGTTTATGAATGCGCCCAACCCCAATCGCTTAGTGTCACTAGATGTGTTTCGCGGGATCACCATCGCCGGAATGGTATTGGTGAACAATCCCGGAACGTGGAGCGCGATCTACTGGCCGCTCGAGCACGCGGAGTGGCATGGATGGACGCCAACTGATCTCATCTTTCCGTTCTTTCTCTTCATAGTTGGTGTAGCGATCCCTTTGGCATTTGGCCGTCGTGTTGAAAGCGGAGGAACGAAACGCGATCTCTATCTGAAAGTGGTTCGCCGCAGCTTGATAATTTTCGCGTTAGGTCTGTTTCTTAATGGTTTTCCTTATTTTCATTTGTCTGATATCCGGATTGCCGGCGTCCTGCAACGGATCGCGGTCTGCTATTTCTTTGCCGCGATAATTTTCTTAAGCACGAGAGTTCGCACTCAAGCAATCATTGCGCTCGCGTTGTTGCTGGTCTATTGGATCCTCATGACGAAGTTTCACGCCCCGGGATTCGCGACCGGCGACTTGAGTAAAGAGGGAAGCCTTGCTTCGTGGATAGATCGAACGCTTTTGGGCCCGCATATTTGGAAGCAGGGAAAGGTTTATGATCCCGAAGGGTTCCTCAGCACAATACCTGCAATCGCAACAACATTGTTCGGCGTGTTTACCGGCCACTGGTTACGAAGTGAGCGAACGGCGCTGGAGAAGTTAGCAGGCTTGTTCGTCGCCGGCGCAGCTTGCGTCGTTATCGGCTGGTCGTGGAACGCATTCTTTCCGATTAACAAGTCGCTATGGACCAGCTCGTACGTATTTTTCACTGGCGGACTAGCGCTGCAACTCTTAGGTCTCTGTTATTGGCTTGTAGATATCAAAGGTTATAGACGGTGGGCCTGGCCCTTCGTCGTATTTGGCGTGAACGCGATCGCGTTGTTTGTGGGAACGGGATTGATGGTTAAGTTGATGGGACTAATTAGAATCCCGCAGGCGGACGGCAAAACGGTTTCGTCACAAGGCTGGATCTTCCGCAATCTATTCCTATCCTGGGCATCACCGATCAACGCATCACTCGCGTATGCGATCTCATTCATAGTGCTTTGGTTGACCTTGATGTGGTTACTGTATCGGAAGCGGATCTTTATAAAGGTCTGAAAAGGGCGGATCAGGAAACGAACAATAGGTTCTATAGGACTTATTGGACCTATTGGATTGGTCTTAAGAGGAGAAACAAGATGCCAACTTACATTGGTCTATTCAAATGGACACAGCAGGGAATCGCGAAGGTCAAAGATAGTCCTAAACGGCTGGATAGCGGTCGAAAGCAGTTCGCGAAAATGGGTGTGAAGATCACAGACACCTACTTAACAATGGGTCGATACGATCTGGTATGCATCATTGAGGCGCCTGACGATGAAACTTACGCGAGGGCTTTGCTGACGCTTGGGTCCCTGGGCAACGTACAGACTGAGACCCTGAAAGCCTTTAGCGAGGCAGACTATCGCAAAATCGTCGGGTCGATCTGAGTGAGCAGTGTTATGGAAGACTGAGGAATCGCCGATTTCCGGGCCCACGAATAATCTGCCCGGCAAGTGCTTTTGTGCGTTGACCACCGTCTACGGTTATTTGCCCATTTACCAGGACGTACTCAATACCTTCCGGATACTGGTTCGGCATTTCGAATGTAGCGCGGTCAATCACGCGTCGCGGGTCGAAAATTGTGATATCGGCAAAATTACCCGCCTTGAGAATGCCTCGGTCACGAAAACCAACGCGTGCTGCCGGTCCGCCTGTCATCTTGTGAATCGCGGCTTCCAGGGTCAAAAGCTTTTCATCGCGCACATAGCGACCGAGGATCCTGGGATAACTACCCCAGCCACGCGGATGTGACTTTGAACCCGCCAGTGGACCATCAGTCGCGCGCGCTCCACTGTCAGTGCAGAAACTCACGAACGGGGCGCGCATGGCGGCCCGCATGTCTGCTTCGCTCATCATGAAGTAGATAGCGCTAGTTTGCCCGTGGTCGGCAAGCAGCAAATCAAAAATGGCGTCAAGCGGATCTTTCTTCTGTTCTTCTGCAATTTGCGAAATACGTTTTCCCTGCATTGAATCAAGGTCGCGATTAACAACGGCACTGATTAAAACGCCGCTCGGGCCACCGCTTCCGAGGTAGATGTTCTCCCAATCACGAGCGTCAGCTGAGATTTCCCGCTTCAATCGTTCACGTGTATTGCCATCACGTAAGCGCGCGAGCATCTTTTCGGTACCACCCTCGAGTGCCCACGGAGGCAAACAGGCGCTTAACGCAGTGCTGCCGGCAATGTATGGATAGATATCGGCTGTTACATCCAGGCCTTGGGCGCGAGCTCTCTTGATTCGATTCAAGACTTCGGGCATCCGACCCCAGTTCTTCTTGTATGCGGTTTTCAGGTGCCAGATTTCCACTGGAATCTGAGCTTGTTTCGCGAGCTCGAAGACTTCGTTTAGTGATTCATCGAGTGCGTTCGCTTCACTCCGCTGGTGGGTTGCGTAAATGCCGCCGAACTGACGTGCTACTTTCGCAAGCTCGACAATCTCATCAGTCTTCGCAAAACGGGCGGGTACATATTGCAAAGAGGTCGACAAGCCGAGCGCGCCTTCGCGCATCGCGTCAGCGACGAGCTTCTTCATCTGTTCGAGTTCTGCCGCAGTCGGCGGTCGATCGTCAAACCCAATCACATACTCCCTGACCTGCGTCGCGCCGACGAATGTGGCGAGGTTCAACCCCATTCGCTGCCGCTCGAGCCGCGTAAAGTATTCGTCCAGTGTGCGCCAGTCGATTGTGAGGTTGAAACGACGCAGGAAATCTTCCTGCTCCTTTATCTGTCGTTCGTTAATCGGGGCAATCGATTCACCTTCGCCGGTCACTTCTGTTGTGACGCCCATCATCACTTTGCTCATAGCGCGCGGATCAATCAGCAAATACGATTCTGATTGGCCCAACATATCGATAAATCCAGGAGCGACCACTAATCCTTTCGCATCGATGACACGCGTTGCGGTGGCTTTCGGAAGTTTCCCTATGCGTACAATGCGATCACGTTTGATAGCGATATCTGAAATGTATCGCGGACGTCCGGAGCCATCGACGATAGTTCCGTTTTTGATTAGCAGATCGTATTCCGGTACCTGAGCGGGAGCCTTTGTCAGGCTCGGGAAAAGGACCATACAGGCGATAGTGATAACGAGCGGCATTTTAGCAATCATCATTAACTCCTCAGAACGAAAAGAGCAGCCTGTTCTAAATGTCCAGGAACTTTTTTCTATACTTAGGGTCGGGCATCATACACGTATCGGATTTTCCGAAGACTTGATATCGATTTCGGGCCACCACCTTATAAAGAAAATCCCGAATCGACTTCGGAAGGAACCGGCCGATGCTGAAGATCTTCCATCCGCTCCCGAGTTTACCAACGATGTGGACGACCGCGTCGGATCGGCTGAACAATCGTTCACTCGGCGATTCGTAGTTCTCGACGACATACACGGTGTCAAGCCTGTCAGGATTCGCGCCGTGGCGTTCTAAGATCCTCTTACCCAGCTCGCTTTGTAGCGAGGCAAATAAAAAACGATCGTGATGATCTCGCCTCAGCAGAAATCGATTCAGACGATTACAAAGTCCGCAAACACCGTCGTAGAGAATGATTACCTTCGACATTGGTGCAACCGAGAAGTTGTGGCTTCAGGTCTGGGCACAAAAGACTTAACCCTCTGCGTTCTCTGCGTCCCTGCGTTCTCTGCGTTAATAGTCTCAAGCAAGCTAACGCCCACGCAAAAACGCAGAGAGCGCGGAGACGCAGAGACCGCAGAGAGTCGCTCGTCATGGAACCAACACTGGTTGATTGGCCAGTTTCAAGTTCGCATTAACTTCCGCTAAATCTTTACTCTTTAGCTGCTCCCATTTGGTCTTCAACCCGGCGAGTACCTTTTGCAGCTCAGTTGCGGCGGTCGTGGTTGGTACGGTCGGTGGAAGATCGGCACTTTGCAGCATTTCCAATAACGATGCGAAGCCCCCATTCAAACGCGTGAAGTTTGGTTCTCGCACGTCGATTGTCCCTCCCGGCGTTCCCGGTGAGCCTGCTTCTCCACGCGCCTCTCCGGTGACAGCTACAATCGCTTTGTCCAATTTCGACAGAGACTCCGCGAGTGGTCCACGCCCGACCCGATTGATACTCTCGCGAATTTGCTCACGCAGCTTCTTTCCTTCATTCGCAAGTGCAAACGCTTGTTCCATTCCGCGGTAAGCCTCGATGGACAAGGTAAACTGTTGCGTCAGTCCCGCCGTCGCTGTTTTGACGCGTGGATCCATCTTGACAGTTATAGGTTGCGTCAACGACTTGCCATCAATGATGAGTTTCACCATATAGGTGCCGGGCAGGACAGCAGGACCTAAAGGGTAAAGAGGTGTGTCGTGATAAATCGCAGAGATTGGAAACCCATGGCTGAAAGCTGGTGGGGGCGCAAACTGCAAGTCCCAAACGAATCGCTGTATGCCGCGATCGTTTGAGAGTATCTGCGGCGGTCGATACCAATAAGCGGGAACGGCGTAAATTTTCTCGTTTACTGGTTCTGGTCGATCGTCGCTGGAATAGCGTCGAACAACTTGTCCTCGAGAATCGAGAATCTCCAACGTCACAGTCTTCCTGCCGGCATCGAGGTAATAGTTAATGATCGCTCCATCGGGAGGGTTTTGTCCGGCTGGCTCTTCCGGTGGTAGGGGTGTGTCTGTATTTACGTTCCGTTGCACCCGGTAGGCCACCTGGGGTGCAAAAAGATACGCCGGTGAATTCAGCACCGCATTAGTGACCTGTCGCAGAGGCGTAATGTCGTCGAGTATCCAAAAAGATCGACCGTGAGTTCCGACGACAATATCGTCGTTATGTATTACGAGGTCACGGATTGAAGTTGCCGGCATGTTGAATCGAAGTGACTGCCAGTGTTCGCCATCATCAAAAGAGACAAACACGGCACGTTCGGTTCCCGCATAGAGCAGGCCTCGCTTCTGTGGGTCTTCTCGGACAGTATTGACGGGACCTTCAGGCAAGCCCTGCACAATCTCTTTCCAAGTCGCACCACCGTCATGCGTGCGATAGATGTGTGGTTTTTGATCGTCTAGCCGGATGCGATTAACCGCGACGTATGCAGTTGCCGGATCGAAATGACCCGCATCGATCTGTGAAATCTTGCTCCATGAATTAATCGCCGGCGGAGTTACATCCTTCCAAGTCACACCGCCATTTCGGGTCGCATGAATCAGGCCGTCATCGGTTCCCGCCCAGAGTATATTGATGTCCTTCGGCGAAGGGCCAAGAGCGTAGATCACGCCCCGGCGCGGCTGAGTTGCCATTTCCGGTTTACGAAAAACACCAATGCTCTCGGGCACTTCAGGCTTTTCGCGTGAAAGATCCGGACTGATGATGTCCCAACTAACTCCACCATTGATTGTCTTGAACAAAACATTACCAGCGAGATAGAGAACGTGAGGATCTACGGGTGAGAACATGATCGGCGCCGTGCGTAAGAAACGATACTTTCCAGATCTTAGAACTTCGGGAGCAACGTTTTGCACCTGCCCGGTTCGCTTGTCGAATCGCGTAGCCTTTCCGCCATAAACGAGATCGGGGTTTAGTGGATCGGGAGCGACGTAGCCATATTCTTCGACGCCAACAGTCCGCCAATCGCGGAATGTGATCGCGCCATTGTCTCCTCGACTTGCAACGCCGGCAGAACCGCTCTCCTGTTGACCACCGTACACCCAGTAGGGAAATTGATCGTCAGTGATTACATGATAGAACTGTGCCGTTGGCTGGTTGTACCACGAACTCCACGCCTCACCTCCGTTCACTGAAATCACTGCACCCTGATCTGTCGCCAACAGCATGATGTTCGGATGCTCCGTATTAATCCAAAGCGTGTGGTAGTCGTCACCGCCAGGAGCACCTTTGAATCCTGTGAAGGTTTTTGCGCCGTCGGTCGATTTGTAAACGGCGATTGCTGAGGTGTAGACAATCTCTTTGTTTCGCGGATCTACGTCGATCTCTGCAAAGTCACTGCCACGTGCCCACACTCGACGCTCGCCAGTAGTGCGGTGCCAACTTTCTCCAGCGTCATCCGAGCGATAGATACCGCCGAGTTGTGGCGCATCGACGGTCGCATAGAGAGTCTTCGGATCACTGGGAGCGATTGCAATACCGATTCGTCCTAAGCCCTGCTCGAACGTAGGCAATCCGTTCGTCAGCTGCTTCCATGTTGTTCCACCGTCTGTCGACTTGAACAAACCGCTTCCTGGTCCTTGCCAAGCGCCATTTTCCCAGGGGCCCTGGCGTGCCGACCACAGTACTGCATAAATCGTTTGGGGCTCCGATGGATGCAGCGCCAACGTGACGGCGCCCGTGTCAACGTCCTTGTAAAGTACGCGCTGCCAGTTTTGACCACCATCCGTCGAGCGGTAGACACCGCGTTCAGCATTCGGCCCGTATGGATGGCCCAGTACAGCTACATACACAACATCAGCATTGCGCGGATCGACGACAATCGCTGCGATTTGTTGTGCGTCACGCAACCCCAGGTGTCGCCAGGTCTTGCCGCCATCCGTTGACTTGAACATCCCATCGCCAGTGGATAAGTCCGGTCGTTGCAATCCTTCTCCACTGCCAACGTAAACGACTTCGGGATTTGAAGGAGCGACGGCGACGGCACCGACAGATCCGGTCGGTTGATCGTCAAAGATGGGGAACCATGTGCGACCGGAGTCCGTCGTTTTCCAAACGCCGCCATTATTGACTCCTATATAAAAGACATTTGGTTGACCCGGTACGCCCGTGGCACCCACCGTTCTCCCAGCACGAAAAGGCCCAATCATTCGCCAACGCATGCCGCGAAAAGCTTCGGTAGTTGGTTGTGCTTTGAGGGTATCGGTAACGGCGTGGGAGAGAAGCAAACACAGCAGAGCGATAACCGCACGTATGTTCATGGCGTGCACCTTCAAGGAGATATGGAACGGCTGTTGGTTGGAAATCAGAAATGCACCGCCATTCTATCCATTCATCATTGAACAGGGAATGTTATATTTGCTGCAACTCCCTCGTCGAATCTACCGTTTTCCCCTTCATTGTAGAGATCCCTCGTCTCCAGCTGACTATCTCCCTATCTATCGGTCTGCTGGAGAAAATGACAATTGAGAAATGTCCAATTATATATAACCAATGATTAAGACTGTGGACGGACCGATTGACGTGATCGTAAACGGGATCGCACGTTCGGTTGACTGGGCCGCGTTTATTGATCAACTCAGGCAGCTGGTGACCCACGATTCGCAGTGGAGGATAGCGATTGCGTCCTCCGCATCCGAACTAGAGCGTCTCGTTAACGAAGCGGTGCACAGCGACTCCCACGTCGTAGTGGCCGCGGGTGGTGACGGAACGGTGAACACAGTTGCCAACAAGATTGTAGGAACATCAAAAGTGTTAGGTGTTTTGCCGGCGGGAACCCTCAATCACTTTGCAAAGAATCTGCATCTTCCCATAAATCTTGCGGACGCCGTTGCGACGATTGCGAGTGGAAAGACCATTGAGGTTGATACGGCTGAAGTAAACGGGCACAAGTTTGTCAACAACTCGAGTTTGGGTCTATATCCGCAGATCGTAACGGAAAGACAGAAACATCAACGGTTAGGCTGGGGGAAGTGGCCGGCGTTTTTGTGGGCGGCGTGGTCTGTACTAAGACGCTATCCATTTGTTGACGTGCGACTAGGCGTTAGCGGAATGAGCTTGAACCGCCGCACGCCATTCGTGTTCATCGGCAATAATCGGTACGAGATGGAAGGCTTGAACATCGGCGCCCGACCGTCGCTCCAGGAGCATCAGCTGAGCCTCTACACCACCAATAGGACCACCAATCGCTTCGGTCTTTTGGTCTTAGGCTTACGTGCTCTCTTAAAGCGTTTACAGACGGACGATGATTTCCTCGAAGTATGTACAGATGAGATATGGATTGGCACGCAGCATCGACACCTGCGCGTTGCATTGGATGGAGAGGTGATCGTGCTAAAACCACCCTTGCAGTACCGAATACTGCCACAGTCCTTACGCGTTATTGTTCCGGCGGATATGCCGAAATCCACTTAGCAATGCGAACCATAGTTCATCTTTCAGATATACATTTTGGGCGCGTTCACCTGAATGTGGTGGAGCCGTTAGTTCGGAGTGTCAACCAAATTAAGCCGGATCTCGTGGCCATCTCAGGCGACCTCACTCAACGGGCTCGCACTTATCAGTTCAAAGAAGCGCGTGCATTTCTCGAGGCACTGCCGCAGCCCCAGATCATCGTGCCCGGCAATCACGACGTGCCGCTGCACAATCTTTTCACGCGTTTCTTCCAACCGCTTACGAAGTACCGTCGCTACATCACTGATGATTTGCAACCTTATTTTGCGGACGAAGAGATTGCCGTTGTGGGAGTGAATACGGCACGGTCCCTGACGTTCAAAGGAGGTCGTGTCAATCAGACGCAGGTTGAGCTGGCGCGAGAGAAGCTATGTCCGTTGCCAAACGAGATCACGAAAGCGATCGTGACTCATCACCCGTTCGACTTACCTGAGGGCCATGGCGGAGACATAGTCGGACGTTCACGCATGGCAATGAACATCCTGGCGAACTGTGGAGCCGACTTGTTTCTTGCGGGACACCTACATGTCAGCCACACGGGACAAACCGCAAAGCGATACAATATCAAAGGTCACTCGGCTTTGGTTGTTTCAGCAGGAACCGCCACTTCATCGCGGGGCCGTGGAGAAGCTAATTCCTTTAATGTAATACGCGTGCAGCATCCAGAAATCGTGGTGGAGCGACTGCTTTGGCAGCCCGATACGAACCAGTTTGTGGTCGCGATCACCGAGCGCTTTCGCCATACGCCTGATGGCTGGCTGCGTGAAGAGTGATGACTTTGGGATCTGAGATCTCAGATCTGAGATCTTAAGTGGAGATCTGTGGGAGCGTGGTAAATCGACAGGGTAGATGGAGCGTTGTTGATCGACAAACTGTTGCAGCGTAACTGTAATTGGACCACCACAAGAAATGCACATAGACCACAGAAATCGCACACACAAAACAAATCGCGATACAATCTCCGCATCCTCATATCTTAACGGGCGAGGAAATCTGTTAAGGTTGTCGAATCATGTCGAGCAGTTTCGCAGATTTTGAGCATGCGGGCTGGCAACGCGTCGCTGAGAAATATGAACAAGCGTGGAGCGGTTTAACGCGAAGCTTCATTGCGCCGTTGCTCGCCGCTGTAAATATCCGCAACGGCGTCAGGGTCTTGGACATTGCATGTGGACCAGGCTATGTCGCTGCCGCAGCCCAGGCAGCTGGCGCCGAACCTATCGGCGTTGATTTCTCTTCCCGGATGGTTCGATTAGCTCAGGAACAAAACCCCACAATTCAATTTCAAGAAGCTGATGCGCACACTCTGCCTTTTGCGGATGAGTCATTCGACGTCGTGACGATGAGTTTTGGCTTGTTGCACCTGGCGGATCCTGAAAAAGCGATTTCTGAGTGTGCGCGCGTCCTATGCCGTGGAGGCAGGATTGGTCTTACGGTGTGGGGCGAGCCGCGCGTAAGTCCGGGTGCCAAAATAGTTGAAGACGCTATCAATGAATTCGCGGACCGTAACGTCGATGTACCGCAGGGACCACAATATTTTCCCTACAGTCAAACGAAGACCTGCCAGGCTGCACTAACGAAGGCAGGTTTCGATTCAGGGTCCTTCCTATTCGAAACGGTTGTTTCCGAGTGGGTCGTGCCGAGACCAACTTTCCTGTTTGAATCTGAATTACATGCGGGTGTTCGAACGGCTGGTTTGTTAGCACGTCAGTCCCCTGAAGTCTTGCAGCAGATTTCCCAGCATATTGCCGACGCAGTGCGCCTATATGAGAAAGAGGATGGTTACGCTATCCCTTTCGCCGCTCATATCATATCCGCTCGAAAAAAGAGAATTGCCAGATGAACCTAGACACTCGATGCAAGAGGTTCATCTCCACTGTAACTGAGGAATTCTTTGTTGCGGCCACAACGTTACCTTCCGGGTGTTGTTGTCGTCACTTTCGGGTGATTTTGCTGGTGGGAAGCGAAGATTCATGCTTTGGTGTGACCTTTTTGGTCTTTGGTCTTTGGCCTTAGGTCTTTGGCTGCCACCAGCCTTAAGAGACACACAACTACAGAACGGGAGCGCCAGCGACCGATTTCAACAAACCAAGCGCTAAACGAAGGTTGAAA
>DATBSH010000144.1:0-7201 GCA_036559885.1 Pyrinomonadaceae bacterium | reverse complement strand
ATTGTTGGGCGTACATTTCTTCCCGGTGAGGACAAGCAAGGTGCCGCGAAACTGGTCGTTGTGAACGAGAAGATGTGGCGCGAGCGACTAAACGGCGATCCGAATCTTGAAGGTAAAAAACTCATTCTCAATAACGACCCTTACACCGTTATAGGGGTTGTCACTTCAAGCTTTAAGCAGCCATTCGATTCGGACGTCGAAGCATGGATGCCGCTCACATACTACCCGGGCAACAACGGACAACGCGACGCACGATTCTTGTTTGGAATGGCCCGCCTCAAACAAGGTGTGGGTCTCGAGCAGGCAGAAGCAGAGGCGAAGCGTGTTGCGGCGCAGATGGCCGAGGCTTACCCAAAGGAAAACACGGGACGCGGAGCAAAGGTCGAGTTCTATCGAGAAATAATGGTCCGTAGCATTCGACCAATGCTCTTGTTGTTGTTTGCGGCAGTTGGCGTGATTCTGCTGATCGCGTGCGCGAATCTGGCAAACCTGCTTTTGGCTCGCGGTCTGGCGCGGCAAAGAGAGATCGCAGTGCGTGCTGCTATGGGAGCAACGCGTTGGCGTCTGGTACGGCAACTACTGACCGAAACCAGCTTGCTGAGTGTGATTGGAGGCCTCGCGGGTGTGTTGTTGGCGTACTGGGGATTGCGCGCCTTGCTGCAAATGCCGCAAAACTTCATCAATGTTAATGACGCGACTCTCGATACGCGCGTTCTGTTGTTTGCTCTTGGGGTATCGATAATTACGGGTTGGCTCTTTGGTCTAGCGCCAGCTCTCCAACTCGCGCACCCGAAACTTCAGTCGTTCCTAAAAGAGGGAACTAAAGGCGGCGGCGAAAGCGCTCGCTGGAATCGCCTGCGCGGTGCGTTTGTCGTCTTCCAGGTCGCGTTGTCGCTGCTGTTGTTGGTTAGCGCAGGTTTGCTCATTAGAAGTTTCGACAAGCTGCTCAATGTCAATGTCGGGTTCAAGCCGCAGCAACTGCTCAGTCTCGAATATCGCCTGCCGCGGAATAAGTACGGCAAGGAAGACGTACAGTGGAATTTTCACAAGCAGGTGACTGAACAGATCAGACAGATTCCCGGCGTTGAATCCGTGGCACTGGTTCGCGGACTTCCATTTAGTGGCAATGGGGCAACGGCTCGCATCATCTTGACCGATCGCGAGTTGCCAGCAAAAGGAACAGAACCGGAGGTGATGTTCAATACAGTTACCGCCAGTTACTTCGAAACGATGGGCATTCCTTTCCTGCGAGGTCGAACGTTTGACGATCATGAGCAACCTAACAACCCAACGACGCTAATCATCAGCCAAACAATGGCCGATCGATACTGGCCCAATCAAGACGCTTTGGGAAAACAAATTAAGTTTGTCGAGGATGAATCGATAGGAACGGTTGTGGGGGTTGTTGGAGATACTAAGCAGTATTTGATTGAGGAAGAGCAGCGACCACAATTGTACGTTGCCTACAATCAGAATCCCGGCATCTTTGCGACGGTTGTGATGCGAACATCCGTCGAGCCCCTGAGCCTCTCCGAACAAGTTCGCCAGGCGATATGGAAAGTCGACCGCGATCAGCCGATGTGGAAAATCCGTACAGCAGAGTTTCTGGTCAACAGGAGTGTCGCCGATCGAAAGTTCTTGATGGCACTCATGGGTATCTTCGCTGCAATCGCACTGGTGTTAACGATCGTTGGACTTTACGGAGTCATCAGTTACCTCGTCAATCAGCGCACTCAGGAAATAGGGATACGCATGGCTCTAGGTGCTCAAGTAAGCCAGATCTTACGCATGGTCCTACAACACGCGATGTTCCTTGTCCTGCTTGGTGTGGGGTTGGGTTTGGCTGCGTCGTGGTTGCTGACGCGCCTGATAGAAACACTGCTTTTTAGAGTCAGCGCCACCGATCCGATGACTTTTGGTGTGATCTCTGCGTTGCTTGTCGCAGTGGCATTGGTTGCTTGCTATCTGCCTGCGCGCAGGGCCGCGCGAGTAGATCCTTTGGAGGCGTTGCACTACGAATGAAGACATTGCCGATTGCCAATTGCCGATTGCCGATTGGAATGCGGCTCAAGTTGAGTTGGTTTGGAACAAGTATCTCGAAAAACCACGAGAACCAATTGGCAATCGGCAATTGGCAATCGGCAATGTGATCAATCGGCAATCCAGGAGTTTTACATGGACACAATTCTTCAAGACCTTCGCTATGGAGTTCGGATGTTGCTCAAGTCGCCGGGCGTCAGCATCGTTGCGACTGTTGCACTTGCCTTAGGTATCGGCGCAAACACCGCGATCTTCAGTGTCGTCAACGCAGTGTTACTCCGACCGTTGCCGTTTCCACAATCTGACTCGTTGATGGCTGTGTTTACCAGCAATAAGGAACGCGGGGTTCTCCGCGGCTCTTATTCCTATCCAGATTTCTTCGACATGCGGGCGCAGAACCATGTTTTTGAACGGGTAGCCTGTTATCACGATTCAGATTTCGTAATGACTCGACGTGGAGAGCCCACACGTCTTGTGGGATTGGTCACCACCGCTGACTTGTTTCCATTGCTCCGCGTAGCGCCTGTGCTTGGCAGAGGTTTTTTGCCAGACGAGGATAAACCATCCGAAACGGGTCGCGCGGTCGTGCTGAGTCACGGAACATTCGAGAAATACTTCAACTCAGATCCAAACATTCTGAATCAGCCCATAACACTCGACGGCAACAGTTACACGGTCGTCGGTGTGATGCCAAAGTCATTTCAATATCCAATTCAGAACGATGAGATTGATCTCTACACAACGATTAGCGGCGATGCGTCGGGCGACAGTCCGATCACTGCCCAACGCGGAGCTCACTTCCTGAGGGCGATTGCCCGGTTAAAGCCAGGTGCCACCGAAGAACAGGCTCAGGCCGACGTTGACACGATAGCCGCGCGTCTTGAACAGCAGTACCCCGACACCGATTCCAGGCAGGGAATCTTTGTTGAACCCGCGCTTAAGGCGCTTGTAGGTGATATCCGGCCTGCACTGTTGATTCTTCTGGGCGCCGTCTCCTGTGTTCTTCTGATTGCCTGCGCGAACGTCGCAAACCTGCTGCTTGCGCGCGCGATGTCGCGTCACAAAGAGATGGCCATTAGAGCTGCTCTGGGAGCAAACCGATGGCGAGTTATTCGGCAACTATTGATCGAAAGCGTAATGCTTTCTTTACTCGGCGGAGCAGTTGGATTGTTGCTGGCGGCATGGTGGTCTGACCTGCTCATCGCTTTAGGAAAAGACAACATTCCCAGGGCGGTCCAAGTCGGAATTGATTGGCGGGTGTTGACGTTCACTCTCGGTGTTTCCGTACTTACAGGTGTCATCTTTGGTTTAGTTCCTGCGATTCATTCTTCGAAAATAGCCTTAACAGAGTCCCTGAAAGAGGGTGGGCGCGGATCTGGGGGCGGAGCGAGTAAAAATCGGATGCGCGCTGCATTAGTCGTAAGTGAGTTGGCTATTGCAGTGATTTTGCTCGTTGGTGCGGGGCTGCTGATCAAGAGTCTCTGGCTGTTACAAACAGTAAAGCCCGGCCTCGATCCCACAAATGTTCTCACCTTCAATGTAGCGCTGCCGGAAGTGAAGTATCCCGCCGAGAAGCAGAGTCAATTCTTTAACAACTTGAAGACTAGAGTTGAGTCTTTACCCGGTGTGCGATCCGCGAGTTCCGCTTATCCACTGCCTCTGAGTGGCGACCGCTTCAGTATCTCGTTCGAAATCGATGGTCGACCCGTTGCCCGGAAGGATCAACCGTCGGCTGATTTCTTCAACGTAGATCCGGGATATTTCAAAACGATGGGTATTCCTTTCGTCAAAGGCAGAGACTTTGACGCACGCGACCAGCACAAGTCGCCTCAAGTAATCATCGTCAGCGAAACATTTGCCCGACTGCACTTTCCAGGCGAAGAGGTCATAGGCAAGAGAATAAAGCCTGGGATTTCGACACTCGAGGATGAAACTCCGATGCGTGAGATTGTGGGTGTTGTTGCCGACGTTAGGAATCGCGCACTCAACATGGAGCCGCGCCCGGTGTATTACGTCCCGATAGCGCAGTGTCCTTTTAATCAAGAGATCATGGTGGTGAAAACCACCGGCGATCCGCACAGCTTGATCAATGCGGTAACTAAAGAGGTTGCAACATTCGACGCTGACCTGCCGGTTTTCGGAGTTAAGACGATGGAAGAATATCTCTCCAACTCCGTTTCTACCCCTCGCTTTAACACCACGCTGTTATCGATTTTCGCCAGCGTGGCCTTGGTTCTGACGATCGTTGGTCTATACGGCGTAATGAGTTACTCGGTTGCCCAACGAACGAACGAGATCGGAATCCGGTTGGCGCTAGGGGCGCAAGCGCGTGACGTGTTGTCGCTGATCATTAGACAGGGTCTTCAACTTGTTCTAATCGGTTTGGGCATCGGGTTGTTAGGAGCCTTCGCCTTGATGCGGATCATTGCCGGCCTTCTGTTTGGTGTGACGGCAAAGGATCCGTTGACGTTTGTCGCCGTGGCAGTAGTTCTTGGATTGATCGCATTGCTAGCTTGCTATGTGCCGGCACGACGTGCAACGCGAGTCGATCCGTTGGAAGCGCTCAGGTACGAATAGCGCCTAAAGGATCTATTGGGCCTCCAGGAAAAGGACAGATTCACATGAACCTGCTACCACAAGACCTCCGCTTTGCCATTCGAAATCTCCAGAAGCGTCCAGGCTTCACGGTAATTGTGATTCTCGTGCTCGGACTTGGAATTGGTGCGACGACTGCGATCTTCTCACTTGTTGATCCACTTCTGCTTCGTCCCTTGCCGTATCGGAACGCCGATCGTCTCTTCGTGATCCGGGAAGTTGATGCTGCGGGAAATCAGATGGCCATGACCGAAGCTAACTTTCAAGATGTGTTAACGCAAAATCGCAGCTTCGATGAAATGGCGATCTCCGCCGGCAGCTTCCCACTGGCTGTTACAGGAGGAGCTGAACCGGGTCGTGCCAGACTCTCTTACGCCTCCGCCAGCTTTTTTAAGGCAATGGGTGCGGCACCAATTGCCGGTCGTTCCTTTCTGACTGAAGAGGACAAATTTGGCGGCCCAATCGCCCTTATTTTGAGTTACCGATACTGGCAAAAGGCACTCGGAGGTCGAATCGATTTTGCGAACGTCAAACTCAACGTTGATGGAGCAACGTGCAACGTTGTTGGCGTCATGCCACCTTCGTTTGATTATCCGGTTAACACTGATATTTGGGTGACTCGAAATACCGAGCCACCAAACCCTTCACGCACTGCGCATAATTGGCCGGTAATTGGCCTGCTTAAAGAGGGAACTACAGTCGATCAAGCTCGAGCTGATCTCAGCATCATCGCCAAACAGCTGCGGCAGACCTACGGCGAGAAAGTTGATGCGGTAGATTTCGCGTTAATCCCGCTGCAAACATTCCTCACAAGAAACGTTAGACAGGGGCTTTGGTTGCTACTTGGTTCCGTTAGTCTCTTGCTGCTGGTTGCGTGCGCTAATTTTTCAACCCTGCTCTTAGGTCAACTGATGTCACGACAACGCGAGTTTACGTTGCGTGTTGCACTTGGCGCTTCGCGCGCGCGATTGACTCGTCAAGTGTTGATTGAAAATTTGACTCTGACTTTACCCGGCACACTGCTGGGGGTTTTATTGGCCAGTTTCGCTGTGAAATCTGTGTTGCTTCTTGAGAAGGGAACTCTTCCCCGGTTCAACCCGATATCGATAGACGCTCGCGTGTTGGCCTTCGCCTGTGCGCTGGGACTATTGGTTGCCGTTGTCTTGAGTTTTCTGCCGGCCCTCAGCTCGCGGCGCGATTTGAATCTTGGCCTGAACTCGGCCACACGCACTCAAACGCCGAAAGGCGGAGGCTTGCGGAGCCTTCTTGTGGTCGGCCAAATCGGAGTCACAGTGGTCTTGTTAACAGGTGCAGGCCTGCTGGTTCGCAGCTTCCTCAAGGTACTGGCTGTGCAACCAGGTTTCGATAGGAGTGGCGCTCTCGTGATGAACTTATCGCTGCCAACGACGATTAGTCCTGAAGAGGACGAGCGTCTGCGGCAATTTTATGTAGCGTTGCTTGCGGAGGTCCGTCAATTGCCCGGGGTTACAGCAGTAGGCGGCGTCAATGTGCTACCGCTTCAAGGCGCCGGCCGAAACGGACAGTTTCTGATCAACAACGACGAAACTCAGCGTGGGTATGCCGTGTATCGCGTAGCTAGCCCCGGTTATTTTTCGGCAATGAGAATTCCTCTGCTGCGTGGTCGACTGTTCGATAGTTCCGACAAAGTGACGGGACAGCACGTAGCGGTTATCAGCCAATCCTTGGCTGAGCGTTATTGGCCCAATGGAGATGCAATTGGAACAAGAATTCAGTTCGGCAATATGGACACGGACAAGCACCTGATGGAGATCGTTGGTGTCGTTGGAGATGTGCACCATTCAACGCTTGAGGTAGATGCTCAGCCTACTGTCTACGGGTACTCGCTTCAAAGACCTCAGTGGTGGCAAGTTGCCAATCTCGCGATCGTCATACGTTCGCAAACGGATCCGCAAACGCTGATCCCATCATTACGCGCGACGGTACCGCGTTTAAGGTCGGACGTACCCGTAAGCTTTCAAACGCTCGAAGACGTCTTCTCGGCGGCATTCGATTCGCGCCGCTTCAGTCTGATCGTGTTCAGTGTGTTCGGGGGTGTTGCGCTTCTGATCACCGTAATCGGGTTGTATGGGATGCTCAGCTATTCGGTTACGGAAAGAACCAGAGAAATGGGAATTCGCATGGCGCTCGGTGCGCAACGCGGGAGCGTGCTGCGTCTCGTGATCACGCAGGGACTTAAGCTGGCAGCGTTTGGCGTAGCGATTGGATTGGTTGGTGCGTGGGGCTCGACGCGCTTAATGAGCGCCTTGTTATTCGGCATAACACCAACTGATTCGGTCACGATCGGCGCAGTGATCCTGACGCTGGGAATTGTTGCATTGGCGGCGTGTTACATACCAGCTCGTCGTGCAACTCGTGTCGATCCGTTGGTGGCGCTAAGAGAGGAATGAAGGACCAATTTCGGATTTGGGAATTCGGATTTCGGATTTTTTGTTTCGCTACTTGAAGCATCCCTTCGGTGCAAATGTTACGTCACGCAAAATCCGAATTCCGAAATCCGAATTTCGAAATTGGTAAGAAGTATTTA
>DATBSH010000143.1:0-16510 GCA_036559885.1 Pyrinomonadaceae bacterium | reverse complement strand
TACCACCGACATGAAGTCGGTGGTCTCCTTTTCATCAGTAGCGGTTTGCTATCTGCTTCCTAACGATGGCACGATCTAACAAAGCGGTAATTACAAAGACCAACACCATCACGAATGCGCGTCACCATCGGCCAAATCAATACCATCAACGGCGATTTCGAAAGCAACACGGCAAGCATCATCCAGGCGATTGAACAGGCAAAAGCTGAACGGTCCGATCTGGTCGCGCTGCCCGAAACATGTATTCAAGGCTACACCTCCCTCGATTGGTTTCTGGATCGCGACGTAGAGCGATGCTCGCTACAACCGCTGCAGAAGATCATAGCCGCAACCGAAGGGATAACGGCGGTCGTTGGTACTGTCAGGCCCTCGGGATTAACAACCGGTCGACGTTTGTATAACTCCGGCGCGATTATTCGAAATCGGGAATTAATTGGGTTTGCTGATAAGACGCTCTTGCCGGAATACGACGTGTTTGACGATCCGCGGTACTTCCAACCCTCATCGGAACGACATCTCTTTAACGTCGACGATCAAAAACTTGGCGTCGCGGTTTGCGAAGATTTCTGGAACGACAAAACATTCTGGCGCGAGCGGTTGTACAGCAATGATCCGGCTGACGAATTGATCGATCTGGGGGCACAGATACTTGTGTCGATCAATGCCTCGCCCTTCAACAAAGGCAAGATGGCCCAACGCTGTGCGATGGTGTCTCACCGCGCTAAAGCAGCAAACTTGCCGATCATCTTCGTCAACTTGGTCGGAGGAAATGATGGAGTGATCTTTGACGGCGCGAGCATTGTTGCTGATTGTCGCGGCAAGATAATCCTGCAGGCCCCCGCCTTTGAGGAGTTCATCGGTACAGTTGATGTTGATTGTGATGTTGCTGATGAACGTTGCTTACCCGGTGACGACATCGCAACGGTTCACCAGGCACTGGTGCTCGGCATTCGCGATTATGCGCACAAGAATGGCTTCACAACTGCAGTGCTGGGTCTATCAGGTGGCATCGATTCGGCCGTTGTTGCTGCCCTCGCATGTGAAGCAATTGGACCGCAAAACGTACTGGCAGTGATGATGCCGTCGCCATACTCGTCACATTCGAGCATCGACGATTCAGTAGAGTTGGCACAGCGCCTCGGAATGAAGATCGTCGAACAGCCAATCACGAACGCGTTTTCAACTCTGATCGACCAACTGCAACTTCCTGCCCCTTCCAGAGAAACGACATCGCCGGCAGGAGAGAACCTGCAAAGTCGGTTGCGCGGAAATATTCTGATGACGATCTCCAACGCCGAAGGCCGGTTGTTATTATCAACGGGTAACAAGTCGGAACTCGCGCTCGGGTATTGCACTTTGTATGGCGATACGAATGGGGGTCTTGCTGTGATCGGAGATGTTCTAAAAACCGAAGTTTACGCTTTGGCGGAGCACCTCAACCGCAGTAGTGAAGTGATTCCGCGTGCAATCATCACTAAGCGACCCTCAGCGGAACTCGCGCCTAACCAATTTGATGACCAATCGCTCCCGCCGTATCACATACTGGATCCGATTCTGCGTCTGTACTTCGAACAAAAGGCCACACCGAAGGAAATTGTCGCTGCTGGTTATGAGCGCGAGTTGGTCTATGAGATTTTGAATCGGGTCGAATCGCCGATAAATGAGTTCAAGCGGCGACAATTACCTCCCACTCTAATCATTTCACGAAATGCGATCGGAATTGGTCGCCGCCGTCCAGTGACGCACCATTACAAACGGGAACAATTGGATTGCTGAAGTCCGAAGCAGATCCATCGATTTCCACAGATTACACAGATTCAGCTCTTAGGCAGGTAAGTTGAATGCAATGGTTCCCCCTTAGAACCAGGAAACTTAATCATTCAACACAACTGATTAAGGGTTGAATCTGTGTAATCTGTGGAAATTGGTGGATCTGCTTTGGCGGATTTGCTTCGCTTGCTAATTCGAATGAACTGAAGCAATATGCAGCAAACCCCCGAATAGTTTCGAAGTTTCAACCCTGACCTTTCACTCATGAAAAATAAAGTAGCTTTTTCGCTCTCGATTGCTGTGTTGCTCTCATGCTTGCTGCTTTCAGTTGACGTTGCAGGTTTTCAAGCTCAGCAGCCACCACCAAAGATGTCTAATGATGAAACAAAAGCGCTCAATGCTATTAACGCGCTTACGGACCCTGTCGCAAAGGTCAATGCCATCGGCGACTTCATCAAGAAGTATCCGAAAACACCGATACGCGCCCAGTTGGCTGACGCGGTTGCCGGCGAGATTGCAAAGATAAAAGATCCGGCACAAGCAGTGTCGCTGGCTGAAACTGCTCAAACCATCTTCGGATCCGGTGACGGTCAATTAGCGGTCATGGCAGCGCTGTTGGATTCGTATCTATTGGCCGATCGTCCCGACGATGTCTTCAAAGTCGGCACGGCGATCCTCGCCAAAGATCCAGAGGAAATCCACGCACTCGTGCAAATGTCGTTTGTGAGCGCGAACCAGATTAGGAAACAGAATCCGAAGTTCGTGCAACAGGGATTACAGGCTGGATTGAAAGCGATCGAGCTGATCGAAGCCGACAAGAAGCCGGCGCAGATGGACGCCGCAAGCTGGGCCAATCATAAGGCGCAGTTGCCACAGATCTACCAACAGGTAGCGATTCTATCTCTCGTCGGAGGAAATCTGGCGGAGGCGCACACCCGAGCTGTGAAAGCCACGGTTATTGGACCTACGGATCCAACAAACTTCGCAGTCTTGGGAATGGTAATCAATAACGATTACATGCAATTGGCGACAAACTATAAAACGATGACGGAGGGTAAAGAGAAACAGGAAACATTGAAAAAACTTGAGGGACTGCTCGATGAAGTCATCGATGCATATGCTCACGCGGTGGGATTAGCTGTCGGCAAACCGGAGCATCAACCGATGATGCAGCAGCTAACTGTCGACCTCACAAGTTACTACAAGTTCAGGCACAACCAATCGACCGAAGGACTACAGCAGCTGATCGATAAATACAAACCAAAACCCTAATCATTGGTCATATATCATTTGACATTTTTCATTTGTCATTTAGTAACGTTGAATCCGATGGGCCATAAGGAACGCTCCAAAATGACAAATGAAAAATGTCAAATGATATATGACCAATGATTTTATTTGTTTTCGCTAACGCTTAGGCTAAGCATAACTGGCATAAACCGTCTTGGCCTTTTCCAAAAACTCGCGCCTATCCAAAACGAAATAAATCTTCACCGCTCCAGTGCCCGCCACTTCATCTACCAGCTTATCGAGTATTTCAAACTGGTCAGTCGTAGAAATGCCGTGAGCATTCAAGTAGCCTCCGCGGCGAATCCTTCGAATCAACTCCGGCAGCGTTAGCCGGCCTTCCAAGGTGCGTCCGCCGTGTTCTTTTGATCGGCTCACCAGGTATTGAACCAACAGCACTTCGTTATAAAGATCAGGTGCCAGGAAGAGGCGATCGCTATCGACCTCCCAACCTTCAGTTATTCGCGATGAAGGTCGCACGGCGCGCAAGTTTTCGAAGATAGTTGCCCAATCAGTTTTTGGTTCTCGTCTCTCAAGCAAAGCGCGCGTCGAATCTAATAGCCATTGTGGTGTTTCGAAGTTGAGCGAAATACGCAGTGTATCCAGCCAGTCGAAAAACGCGCCGCGACGATCGGATTTCAGCTCTAACACTTGAAAAAGATCGCCTTTTTTCTCCAGCTGCTTGAACAGCGCTCGACGTGGTATGTCGGTAAGCTTTCCGCCCTCGATGCAGTATGTATCGAGTCGTGCGTGCCACCGTTTGGCCGCATCGCAATATGGGCATCGCGGATGTTTTTCATCACTGTCGAAGAACGGGCGAGCGGTTTTGCGCGACGTTAGTTCCTGAACAGACGGCGCGTAGCGTTTGATTTCGGAGTAGGCGGAACGCGGGGCAAGACCGAATTGCTTGGTGAAGATATCGAAGATGCAGGCGAGACAAACTAGAGTCGTGTATTCGGTTATTGTTCCCGGCGGAAATTCGCTGAAGTCAAGCTCACGAAATTGCGCTGGCATGTTTGTTCAACAGGCGAAGAAGTAGTTCATGTATTAAGTTGTAGGAGCGGCACGACTGTGGATCTCAATTCTTCATCCGTGTGGCCCACAGCCAAATCGAGCTCAGCCTCAACATCGCCTGTAGCCGCAGTGAGTCTCCTGAAGTCGAACAGCTTATGGTCGAGCAAATGCGAAGGAACTACATTTCCTGCGGCCGTCAGCATTGATGAACGAACATGTGGTATTTCCTTCTCGAGGTCGGCAATGAGCTTTTTCATCCGCACGCGCTTTAGATTGTCCTGAGATCCACACAAGTCGCAGGGAATAATAGGAAACTCGCAGAGAGTCGCATACGCGGCAATATCAGATTCTGAGCAATATGCTAAGGGTCGGATAATTGTGTTTCGTCCATCAGTAGAGCGGAGCTTTGGTGGCATCGCCTTTAGTGCTCCGATATAGAAGAGATTCAGCAAAAGAGTGGTGATAATGTCATCCGCGTGATGACCCAGCGCTATCTTGTTGCATTTCTCTTCGACCGCGATCCCATAGAGAATGCCCCGACGCAGACGTGAACACACCGCACAATATGTCTTACCCTCCGGCACCAGCCGCTTAACAACTGAATATGTATCCTGCTCGACAATTCTGAAAGGAATAGATCGTTTACTGAGGTACTCCGGCAAGATATGGGCCGGAAAGCCTGGTTGCTTTTGATCAAGATTGACCGCCAAAACCTCGAAATGAACGGGCGCACGAAGCTTAATGTCGAGCAGAAGATCTAAGAGCGCGTGGCTGTCTTTTCCTCCAGACAAGCAAACCATCAAGCGGTCGCCATCTTCGATCATCGCGAAATCTGAGATCGCGTCGCCCATCCGCCGCAACAAGCGCGTTTTCACCTTCGATTCTGTTCTCATAAGACTTTGTGCATCTCAGAATGCCACGCGGTGGAGACTATTTCAATTGGATGCGCACTCGGTCTCATGGAACCCACTGGCCTTTCAGCAATTGTGTGATGCTCAACCTCTCATTCACCCCAGGCTTCAGCCTGGGGTCTCGGCGGTGGTTGCATGCTGGCAACCGTTTCAACGGTTTCCCCGGATTGGCCTAACGCGCCTGATAATCGAGTACTTGGTAAACCGGGCTTTGCCTCAAAAGTCGATTTCGGTAGTAACGAGTTTCGTGTTTAGTTCGTGTGACTTCGTGGATCGTTCCTTTTGTACAGAAAACTAAAGACGATCCACGAAGTCACACTAACCAACACGAACCAAAACACTCCTGCCTCGAGCTAGATCCGACTTTTGAGGCAAAGCTCGTAAACCGTTGAAACGGTTCTCGACGCTAAGAGGCCGATAACCCCAGGCTGAAGCCTGGGGTGAATGAGAGGTTGAGTATCACGCAATCGCCGAAGCGCTGTTTCAATGAAGTCCCTCCAAAAAGTCTCTTGATGATTGTTGGCCCTTGTGGTACTTTGCCCCGCACTTTATCGACAGTTTGCAGCGTCTGTCCTGCTGGACCTTCCTAATTTCGGCGAGGATGGACGGCGAATCTTCCCAATTTCACCAATAGAACAAGGCGGAACTCCAGTTAGTCCGTTCGGAGAGTTACGGTGCTCGACGTTAAGAGAAAACCGGCTAGTCAGAGCCATGGAACGGCCACAGCGGTTGCGCGGCGTGTTCCTATGGCATCCACCTCCGACCTCAAGGAATTCAAGACAAAGTTACCAGTTATTATCGGCGAAATTCAGTTTAAGGGTCTGGTTCCAGTAGATGGCTCACTGACAGGCCAAATCGGCGCCGGCAGTTCCCTGAACATTAAACAAAGACCCTCAGCCTCATATGCAACGCAACCAGAGCTCACAGGCGAGATCACCTTTAAAGATATGGTGAGGGTCAACGGACACGTGGCGGGCGCTATTTATTCAAGGACCGGGACTCTAATTGTCGATGCCCACGCGATCATCGAAGGCGATATAGATGTCGCGTTAGCTGTTGTTGGCGGTACAGTTAGGGGCGACATCGTCGCGCGCGAGCGTGTGGAACTTGGGCCGGTTTCGAAGATCTACGGCAATATCTTTACGCCGTCTCTTGTAATCAAAGATGGGGCTATCTTTGAGGGTGTCTGCCGGATGATCGACGAAGTCCATAAGGCAAGTTGAATGGTGACCATCCACCCTCACTGACGATTTCTAAGACCAAATTTGCGCTGACGAACCACCGCAATTGCCTCACGCGAGGAAAAACGCGGCACTTCTTCGAACTTGGCTATGAAACATGGCGGATTACAATTTGGTTACAGGTCTAGACAGGTTCCAGTAACTTTGTCTATGATGATCTCCCGCTTAGGCGGATGATCACGCAAGCTCGGTCGTCAGGCTGAGAATAAAATCCACTAACAAAAGGCAAGCGCGTCGTTTTGTTGCTTTCAATGGTCCCGACGGCCGGTGACTAAACATCTCGCGCCCCCACACTATGGAGGTAATCGATGCTCAGGATTGGAAAGAACCCGAAGGAACAGGAAGAACGCGACAACTCCAGTCACAAGGCTGAAGTTCCAGATTATTCAAGAAACCAACCCTCCTATCAGGGGATAACCGCAGAAGCCAAGCCAATAGCCGAGGCTCCGGCGGGCTCATCGCGTGCAATGACCGAGAGCGAGACTCTGGCGCGCGATATCAAGGAAGGGACACTCAGCGGATTCGTCGGCGGCGGCACAACCGTTACCGGCGAGGCCAACTTCAAGGCCATGATGAGAGTTGACGGCCATTTCTCCGGTCGAGTCAATTCGAGTAGCGGAACCTTGATTGTCGGCGCTAACGGTAAAGTTGAGGCCAACATCGAAGTCGCAGTGGCTGTTATCCACGGAACGATCAACGGCGACATCATCGCAACGCAGCGCCTCGAGCTTGGTAGGGCGGCGAAAGTGAATGGCAACATTCAAACGCCTTCGCTGATTATCGAGCAGGGTGCAGTGTTTGAAGGCAGCTGTAAGATGCTGCAGATGACCGCAGCCGTAGACAAAATGAAGAAAGAGAAAAAGGAAGAGCAACCGCTGCCTCCGCCGAAGCTGCAGCCACTTCCGGCTGATACTGCAAAACGAGCGGACGTTGCCAACGTATCCAGCGTTGTCAGCTAGCGTTTTTGCGTAAGCAGTTCGATTCTGACAGGCGCTTCGCTGGTAATCAGCGGAGCGCCTTTTGGTTTTTTGAACAGAATTTGAACCTCTCATTCTCCCAGGCTCAAGCTTGGGGAGAATGAGAAGTTGAGCTTCTATTCCGTTTTAAGAGGAAGTTTAGTGAAAGAACCAGGACAAGGACGAGATCGGTTCGGCTGCCGACTCTCTACGGCGATTGGTCTCGTAGTTGTGCTCCTCGCTGGTTCACTCAACGCGACGGGACAACGATCCTCAGTCAAACAAGAACCCATTCCCCGCGCGGTTCACGTCCAAATCCTAAAAGCTGAGGATGAACGCCGGTGGGATAGCACTCTATCCGCGTTACTGACCGACAGAAATCCCGCGGTTCGTTCACGCGCAGCTTTAGCCGCCGGAAGAATTGGAAACGAGCAGTCACTACCATCGCTCGCATCTTTATTGCGTGACGACAAGGATCAAGACGTTCGAGCGATGGCCGCATTTGCTATTGGCGAAGTTGAGTCAGATGCCGGAGTCGACACGCTAATAGCCGTCATAAAGAACACAAGTGATAGCCCCGAAGTCCGCGCGCGTGCCATCGAAGCGCTGGGTAAAATCGCGGCCGCACTCCCGCGAGAAAAAGAGGCACGAGCCCGCGAACTCGGCGCAATCATTCTCGACAGTCTCCGCTCTGAAGATGGCCAAACGTCACCAACGGATACCAGCACAATCCTGCTCGGGTTAACTGCCGCATTGCGTTCGCGGCCCACCAATGCGGGTCCGGTCATCAGCAAATTTCTTGGTCATGAAGATCCGTGCGTACGTGCCGACGCTGCTAACGCACTCGCACGACTCCGTCTGAAAGATGCGAATGGGGCGCTTCGGGGTGTTTTGACGTCTGACGTGGATCCAGTCGTGAGAGCAAATGCGGCACGTGTCCTGGGAGCCACGGAGGAAAAAAGCGCAATCGACGTACTTCTTGATCGCTCACTGAGCGATTCCGATTCTCGTGTGCGAGTCAGTGCAATCAGAGCCCTGGCTTCCCTAAAGGAACCGAAGGTCGCGGATTCTCTTCTGAATCGATCGTCACAGTTGACGGCACAGTTGTGGAAGGCACACTCTGCAGGAATCAAAAATCCCGCGGTTCAGAATGAACTGTTGGAAATCATCACGACACTCGGCCGTCTCCTTCCGCTGCAATCGTCGCAAAACAAGGCCGATCCAAAAGCTGTTGCCAGCTTGTTCAAGGGATTGCGCGAATTGATTGAGCCATGGTCCCCGGAGGTTGAGACAGCGTACGTCCGCACAATGCCTGCGCAGTACCTCACGATGCTTGGCGCTGGAAGAACTGGAAACTCAGGCACGCAATCACTCTCGCTTCACTGGCGATCGGCAGCGAGTGTCGCTCAAGCGCTCGGCGAAGTTGCTGCGTTACCCGATACCGTTCAAAACAAAGACGACCTTAGTAGAAAAGCAGAAATGCTGTTGCGAGACATGCTCGATAACAGGTCTGGCAGTATTTCAATTGTGAAGAGTTTCCATCCAGAGTACGCAACTTCCGATATCCTTCGAGCTCTTACCGCATTTAAACCGAAGGACCTCGACGAGTTGCTACGCCGTTACCTCAATGAATCAGACGTCGTGGTCCGTTCGACAGCCGCCGACCTCATCGGCGACCTTCCTCCATCAGAACAGAATACACAGGCGTTGATTTCAGCGTTGCCACGGACCCAGAATGACGATTTAAACGATGCCGCGCTCTCAATTCTCGATTCCTTAGCACAGCAGAAGACGGCAGCCGCGAATGAGGCCATCAAGAGCGCTCTTCAGTCGCACGATCCCCTGGTTCGACGAAGGGCAGTATCGCTTCTGAAGACAAACGGGGTTGGCGATTTTTCGTGGAGTATAGGAACCGTAAAATCAAGGAACACTCGAGCTGATTACGAGCGCGCTTTAGCACGTAGCGGACACTCCGTTAAAGCTATAGTGACTACATCTAAGGGTTCGTTTACTATTGAGCTCCTCCCCAACGACGCTCCTTTAACGGTCGATAACTTTGTCCGCTTAGCACAGCGAGAGTATTTTCGTGGCATCACCATCCACCGCGTTGTTCCGAATTTTGTGATTCAGGATGGCGATCCTCGCGGTGATGGAAACGGTGGCCCTGGCTATCAGATTCGCTGCGAGATCAATCAAGTGACCTATGAACGCGCGGCTGTAGGTATGGCCCTATCGGGTAAAGACACTGGTGGTTCACAATGGTTCGTGACTCATTCACGTCAACCACATCTGGACGGAGGTTACACCGTTTTTGGCCGAGTTATATCGGGAATGAACGTGGTAGACGACATTGTTCGCGGTGATATAGTTCAGGCCATCACAATTAGACAAAGGTAAGTCCGGGAAGAGTGAGGCAGCAACAGCAAATTTTCTCTGGAGTATTTCACACCACAGCAATACTGTGGGCAACCAGTCTTGTTGTACTGCTCGGTGCCACTTCTCTTTACGCACAATCAACGGATCCCAATCAACTCGCAAACAAGAAACCTGAGCGGTCTCGATACAAAATCGATCTTCAAATCGATTTTGAGAAAATGTCGTACACGGGTGTCGAGCGGGTTCGGTGGGTCAATCAGAACGACAAGCCTGCGTCAGTGATTTATTTCCATCTGTACCCAAATCTCAGAGCTGCTGAGTCGCAGTCGCAACCGCCTGCTGGTAATTCAAACTCGCCCGAAGCTGACGAACCACGCATGGATATTCTTGCGGTGCGTTCGACGAGCTCTGAAGCATCAGTCGTCTCCACTCTAGAGGACCAGGCTACCATCTTGCGGGTTAACTTACGCGAGCCGGTCGCGCCACAGGCGACGACGGAATTAGAAATCAAGTTTAGGGGAAGGGTTCCGGAGATCGATCCAGATGAGACGAGTCTGACTACACACGTTGTAAAGCAGGTTAGCGCTGCGCTCCGGAGTGAACGCGAAACGCGACGCGCGCGGGATATCAACTTCCTTTGCCGCGGAGTGATGCTGCTGGGAACTGGTTATCCGATGTTGGCCGTTCGATATGGTGATGAATGGCAGCGTAAGGTTGAGCCATCGGTTGGGGACATCGTCTTCAATGATGTTGCAGATTACGAGGTTAGTATTACTACGACCGAGGGCGTGGAGGTCTTCACTTCTGGCAGCGAAGTCGCGGCCAAACCAGAGAAACAATCTAGAACCTTTAAGGGAGAGGGTCTCCGCGAATTCGCAATTCTGATTGGCCGTGGCTTGCGAAGTGAACACACCGAAGTGGCTGGCGTCAAAATCACGTCGATCTACTTGCCGGAACATGAAAGAGTTGGTAAGCGAGTACTCACGATCGCCGGCAATGCCCTGCGCGTTTTCTCTTCTACTTTTGGACAGCTACCTTTTAAGACGATCAGCCTGGCAGAAGCGCCTCTTGTCGCCGGCCTTGGAAGCACTGAGTTCTCGGGTTTCAATGTAATAGCCAGCGCTTTCTACGTGGATTTCGACTCTCCCGCTGTTCGGAATCTTCCCGAACTCATTCGCGAACAGCGACCCTCCGTGGAAGAGAGCCTTGAATGGACCGTTGGCTATCTCGTAGCAAATCAATGGTGGGGAGCCGCCGTCGGTAACGATCCAGCGCGCGAGCCTGTCCTGGATGAGGCGTTGTCGTGCTGGTCGTCACTGCTCTACTACAGAAATGCTTACGGCGAAGAGAAGGCGACGGCAGTTCTGGATGATCAGGTGCGCGGTGTTTACCGTTTGTATCGAACCTTCGGGGGCGACGACATGGATGCCAATCGTCCCTCGCGTGATTACCGTAATACATTTCAGTATGCGGCAATCGTAACTGCGAAAGGCGCTCTGATGTTCGTGGAACTTCAACGTACGCTAGGTGAAGAGAAGGTGCTGGCCGCATTGAGAAACTACTATCAGGCGAATTTATTCGAGGTAGCCCAACTCGAAGACCTACGGAGCGCGCTTGTGGCCGAAGCTCCGATCGAACAAAGACGCATGGTTGGGCGTACATTTACCCGCTGGCTCTCATCAAAGCGGGGCGATGAAGATATCGCACCTCCTGATCCGGAGCTGGCGGCGTCTCTGGGGATACCATCTCGCGTGTCTCCTCAGAAATCGGGAGATAAAAACGCTTTCACGGCTTTTGCGCGCGTCGGAAAGTTCTTCTGGCAACAGATGACGCGCATTCGATGAGATGAAAGTACTCGATTACAACGAAACGTCATTTCGACCAACAAACATCCCGCGACGAGCCAAGGTAGATACGAGCCTCGAGCGCCTTAGCTGGTTGATGGACGATCTGTTTCGAATTCCCGTACTCGGTTGGCGCTTTGGCCTTGATGCCTTGGTGGGCCTGATTCCTGGTTTTGGTGACACTGCAACTTCACTGGTGTCGCTCTATATCTTGGTGGCCGCTGTTCGCTATCGCGTTCCCAAAATCACGCTGATGCGCATGGGGATGAACATCGGACTCGACTATGTTCTCGGCTCGCTGCCGCTCGTTGGTGATCTCTTTGATGCATGGTGGAAATCAAATCAGATGAATGTAGAGTTGTTGAAGGCCCGAGCCTCAGTGGACAGCGACGCGCGGGAAGGGCGACTAAGCGATTGGTTATTTGTGGGAGCGATTATTGTGGGGTTAATCGCGCTCGCGCTTGGTAGTGCGTTTGTAAGTCTTTATCTGTTGCTGCAAATCTCCAAACAGCTTTCTGGAACCTAATAAGCTTACGTAGTCGCGGCCGGTTCGGCCGCAGCCAGCACACGATCCAACGCCGACCTCAACATATCCAGACCTCGCTCTCCTGCCGCAAAGGATCGAAGCTTTCCTTCTGCATCAAACAGATAGTACGCCGGCACAAATCCCTGATCGTTTTGGAACGCGTCACGCAATTTGTGCTCGTTGTCGATTGCGCATGGCTCAGTGATATTGAATTTGGCAATTAGATCCCGAACCACCTCAACGTCCGTATCTGATTCATAGCGCGGCATGTGCACTGCGATAACCCGCAGACCCTGGCCACGTTTTTCGTCGCGCCACTCCGCTACGCGAGGAAGATTGTCCTTACATATCCCGCAGCTGGACGCCCAGAAATGAACGAGTGTAGGGCGCCCTTTCAGTTCCGATTCCGCGTGAGCTTGTGTACCACCAAACCATTCAGTTGCACCGTCGAACGATGGCATTGGTGTGCCGATTCGCATTCCCATGGTCTGTTCCCGATTATTTTGATGTTGAGAGTTCGGGTTTCGAGACTTGTAACCCGAAACCCGAAAACTCGAAACTCATTATTAAGTGTTAAGTGTCTTCTGACCTGGCTTCCATTCGGCCTGGCACAATCCGCCCGTCTGCAATGCCTGAATGACACGAAGCGTTTCTTCCGCTGATCGACCCACGTTCAGGTCGTGAACCACTTTGTAGCGCAGGACTCCTTCCGGATCGATCACGAACAGTCCGCGAAGAGCGATGCCGCGATTTTCAATCAACACGCCATAGTCGCTGGCGACTTTTTTTGTCGCGTCAGCCGCCAACGGATACTTCAAACCTTCCACGCCACCCTTGTCGCGCGACGTATTCAGCCACGCACGGTGCGAGTAAACAGAATCAGTTGAGATACCGATGATGTCGGTGCCGATGTCCTGAAAGTCCTGGTAACGATCGCTGAATGTCGTCAATTCGGTCGGACAAACAAAAGTGAAATCCAATGGATAAAAAACCAGAACCAACCACTTCCCACGATAATCAGAAAGCTTGACCGGCTCATTGAGTTTTTCAATGTTCTTCGTCGAGGCCATTTCGAAATCAGGCGCTGGCTGGCCGACCATCGCCTTCTCTTGTGCTACTGCTGTTGCTGCTGTCATGTATCCTCCGTTAGTTTGAATTATTACGTTCGTTTTATTTGCTGTTGTCTGCCATCACGACAGTCCGGACAAATACCTCTTAGCGTCAGGTGCACTGACTCGGGCGTGAAACGCGATTTGCGAGCGGCGGCCTGAATCAACTTAGCCGCTTCGGGTAAATCAAAATCTACCAGGCTGCCACAGTCTGTGCAGATGGCATGGTCATGCCGATCTGTTTCCCGATCGTAGCGACTAGCGCTGTCGCCAAAGTTTATTTCGTGCACTAATCCCGCTTCGCGCAGGTAGCGGAGCGAGTTGTATACGGTGGCATAGCTGATCGAGGGCAGTCGTTGCCGTGCCGCCTCGAAGATATCGCTGGCAGTTGGGTGATCCTCCCGTTCGAGAATAACCCGCAACACAGCCTCCCGTTGCGGCGTAAGCTTCTGCCCGGCTAATACGTCCTCAGTGCTTCTCCTTTTTGGCTTCACGATAGACTTAGACTAATTCTAAATTGGAGTAATGTCAAGCCGGTGTCCGATACGCTTTAGCTTGTCGTCGTGATGCGGCGGGTTCAACTTCTTTCAGGAACTGTTCATTCAGACAGATCAAGGCCTCGAGCTTTCCTGAAATAAGTTGAGCCCACCGCATCACGACGTCAAGCTAAAGCGTATCGGACATCCGAACGACACTGTTGCGTGATCAACGAGCGGGATGCTTGGCAGCATAATCGACGATCGTATCAACGTAACTGGTGAATGGCGGGCAATGAATGTTGTGCATTGCGAGGAGTTGCTGCGCCTGGGTTGAATCGTACGTCTGCTTCACAAAGAAATAAGGGACGGCGTGGTGTGGGAGTCCTGTGATTCGTGGCGACGGCGGCAGCATCAGCAGAAACTCTACCCACGAGGGCGGCACTGTTATCTTCGATGTTCTTCCGCTTATCGATTGTGAGATAGCATTAAATAACTGATTCGTGGTGAGTGGGGTTGGGTCAGCAAATTGTACCGTTTTGCCGATGGCAGCATCCTCATATGCCAATGCAAGCATAGCGTTCACCACAAAGTCGATAGGAACGAGATTCAGGCTGACTTCATGATTCCCAATGTTCAGTAACGAGAGACCGCTTGGCCACTGCAGAAGATAAAAAATCAAATAGTAAACACCGTCGTATTTCACAGTCTCTCCCGTTCTCGAATCTCCACAAACGACTGCTGGTCGGTGGATCGTAATCGGCAGCTCCGATTTCAGCGACTCAACTTCTAATTCTCCGAGATACTTCGACTCTTCGTAGAAGTTTCGAAAACCGGCATCATGCCGAAGCTCAGTTTCGAAAATCCTGCCCTCTCGTTTACCTGCGACGTAACAAGTTGAGACATGATGATAGTGACGAAGGTTTCGTAAAGAACGAACAAATGCGTTCACATTCCTGGTTCCTTCAACATTGACCTTTTGCGCCAGGTCGCGCGCAATGGCAAGGTCGTAGATTGCTGCCAGGTGAAACACGCGTGTCACAACCTCGCGTGCTGTTTCAAGGTCATGAACCGACAGACCCAGGTTTGGTTTACTGATATCGCCTTCAACGACGATGAAACTACTCAAGTCGCGGCCGGTCGCCTCCGCAAGTCGAGCCACCTCCAAGCGTGCTAACTCGACGAGTGTGGGTTGAACGAGCAGAACGAATTGCGCCCCAGTCCGCGCGAGACCGTCCAGCAATCGGCCGGCAATGAATCCTGGAAAACCCGTGACGAAAAATGTTTCGCCGGTATTCATCGATCCCTCAAGTAAACGTGCTCATTGAGCCACGTTGTTAATGCCGAGTATAATTCACACCCTCAGCTCAAGCAGATCCACCGATTTCCACAGATTCAGTTTATTGCCGATTGCCAATTGCCGATTGCCGACTTATTTTCCCTTCATCGAAATTGCAAATGAGCCATCGCGTGTGTTTCAGCTTCGAAGCAGTTCTAAGTGGCAATCGTAATTGGCAATTGGCTATAAACCCTAGACTGGAAAATCATAAATCATATGAACATTCATCGGTCGGTTTGGCGCAAGGCGACTACAGGTTTACTTATCAGGGTGCCCAGATGATTGAAGCGTGGAACGTCGCGGGACTAGACTACGCGACGCTTGGAAATCACGAGTTCGACTTTGGGCCGGGCGTTCTTCTCAATCTCATCAAAGAATCACGCTTCGGCTGGATTGCTGCCAACGTGATTGACACAAAAACAGGTCAACCGTTCGGTGGAGTTCAACCGTTCGTGATTAGGGAATTTGGTGGCGTAAAAATCGGAATCTTCGGACTCGTACTTCCTGAGACGAGGGAAATAAGACGGAGTGGCCGAGTCGCGACACGAGTGGAAGGCCGCACCAAACGATTGGACACTACTCAAAAGTCGGGGAACAATTGTAGCAATTGACAAAGGTCGTCGCGTCTTGGAGTTGCGAAGATGGAAGATGATGTTTCATCAAGTGTGAGGTTGAGGGCGAAACAACTCTTCAATGAGGCATACGAAGCCCAGGTCGCTCACGATTACGAACTGGCGATCGAGCTCTACAAGCGTTCAATCGAAACCTACCCTACCGCAGAGGCGCATACGTTTCTAGGTTGGGTTTATAGCTTTGAGGAACGCTACGACGAAGCGATTGATGAGTGTTTGCGAGCAATTAGTGTCGACGACTCGCTGGGTAATCCCTACAACGACATCGGTAGTTACCTTTTGGCGAAGGGCGACAGGTACGGCTCCGTCCGCTGGTTTAAGAGAGCACTATTAGCGCCACGTTATGAATCCTACGCCTTCCCACATTTCAATTTGGGACGCGTTTACGAATCACGACACCGTTTCCTGGATGCGGCGCGACATTATGGACTTGCGCTCGAAGAGAAGCCGGATTTCGCCGAGGCAGCGGTTTCGCTTCGGCGCATGCAAGGAAGGCTAAACTGAAGTCAGTCGGTTTTTAATTGGGACCTTATTGCCACTCTTATCAACAGCCACGTAAATCACTTCCGCTTCCGTGACACGGACTCTCTCGCTTTTGCCGATTCTCTCAGTTTCTACAATCACTCTGGTTGTGATTGATGTCGTACCCACGCGAACAGTTTCGGCATAGAAACTAACGAGGTCTCCAACGAACACGGGCTTGTGAAAGATCACCTCTCTCATTGCCACGGTGACGAAACGGTCATTCTTCGTATGGCGATGGGCTTCGATCGCACCCGCAACGTCTATGTAGCTGAGGATGACACCGCCGAAGATTGTTCCCTGGGAGTTCGTGTCGCGCGGCAGTAATGTGATGCGGATTGCGGGGTCCTGATACGAGTTCATGCCGCTATCGTAAGGCGTAAATGAATTCAGGTAAATCCGAGCCGCAGTGGCAAACGGCACAGAAACGCGGATCGAATGTCCGATACGCTTTAGCTTGTCGTCGTGATGCGGCGGGTTCAACTTCTTTCAGGAACTGTTCATTCA
>DATBSH010000142.1:0-7808 GCA_036559885.1 Pyrinomonadaceae bacterium | reverse complement strand
ATTCAACGTCGTGTTCGAATCTGTCGAATACGCATCATTGCTAGCGACGGGAGCATCATTAACGTTTGTCACAGTGACATGAACCGTGGCGATAGCCGTATTACCCTTCCCGTCATCGATCGTATAGGTAAACGAGTCACTACCGAAGAAATTTGCCGCCGGTGTGTAGGTCAGGGTGGTCCCGCCACTCGTAATCGCCACTGAGCCGTGCGCTCCTTGCGTGACTTGGGAGATCGTCAGGGTATCGCCGTCGCCATCCGAGTCATTGCTCAGAACGTTGACACTGTTAGCGGCGCTGTCTTCTGCAATAGTGGTTGAATCATCAGCAGCGTTCGGCAAATCCTCGATCGAGTTGACTGTCAATGTAACGGTGGCAACATTCGAGTCCTTATCCCCATCGTTGACCTTGAACGTAAAGCTATCGGGTCCATGATAGTTGGCAGTGGGTTGATATGTGACGCTGCTTGTGCAATTGCCGTTTACACACGTAACCGTCCCTAGGCTGCCGAGAGTGCCGTGGGTCGGACCGTCGACAATTGTGTAAGAGAGAACGTTGTTGACGTTATAGTCAGAAGCTGAAAGAGTGAGCGCTTTCTGAGTGTCTTCATCAGTCGACGCCGATTGACTATCAGTAACAGGTGCGGTATCGCTCGCATCATCCAGTCGTGCTTCAATGACATCCTCGATACCATTAGGAACGTTCGCGAAGAAATCATATCCGGTCAAGGCTTCGATCTGATCGACCGTTGCTAGATACTTTTCCCAGTCTCCATTCAGGTCGACTGTATTTTGATCATTGGGAATCAACATCGCTATCGTCCTGGTTGACATATCAACCCTGGCGACATCGTCACCAGCACCATTTGGTAAAACAAGAATTACTTTCCAGGTCCAATGCGGCACTGTGACGTGGCCCCCGGCAATCAATGTCGCCGGTCCGTTTCTGCCTACACCACCTGTACCTGCTGGCCCTGAAATGATGTACAGCTCGTTCCCCTGCGAGACCAGCACTCTCGCAAAACTCTCCAGCTCTTCCCAGGGTCCCTGATTGTTGTTGGGCGCCTGAGGCACCATGTTGGTCATGAAGAATGTTGCGGAATTGTCAGGGATCGTGGACGTTCGGTCGGCAGAGGGAGTCATGTGTCCGCGATCGAAACCAGAGCCTGAATAGTCAGTGCCTTGAACCTGATAACAGCCTGCCGGTACAGCTGGATCAGCACGGAAATCATCCTGCCGCGGTGCGCTACCAAGCCATGAACTATCGAGATGCCAACTTACCCAATTCGCAGTTCCGCGACTGCAGTTGTACGCCAAAACATATTGGTCTTTGAGCATCAGGTAATTATCGGGAAAGTTAATATCCGAGGTTGCGCCGGTTGGATTACCCATAACGATGTGTTCCGCCGGATCCCTTGGGATTAACGTGTGGAAACTGAAGACGTAATCCGCCACCATCGTATCAGGCGGATCATCTGTATCTTGATCGGTAACTTGGCCGGCGAAGATTGTAACTGTGCATTGCTCACTCCCGGCAAAATCTGTATCGGGATCAAGTATGAAACTTGTTGGTCCACCGCTGACAGTTGCCGTATGAATTCCACTAGTTCCACACGAAATCTGGAACCACGAACCTGAAACGTTCACAAGTTGATCAAAGTCGATAGTAATGTTTGCGGTCAGGGACACATTTGTTTCGCCATTGGGTGGTGATGTACTGAAAACTTCCGGTGCTTCATCCCCTGCCGGACATGGATTAAGAGCTGAGGAGGTGTTTCGCGGGTTTGGAATAACTTCGGTGAAGTTTCCGGCGTTGAAGTCCGTATCCTTGCATCCGTTACGAGCGCGCAATGCTGCAGTAGTATTACTCAGCGTCGGAGCTGGAGCAGGGCCTTCGAAGCAACTCGGGCTACCATAACCTACCAAGTCCATCAGTTCTGGATCGCCAGAAGGACATGCACCAGAAAGCGCATTGTTATCTCGGACGAGCGCTACTTTGGCGCTCGTCGCACTCATCGCAATTACTCCGGTGGCGTCCGGCGTCGGAAGATCCACAGACCCACCAGCACCCGCTCCTTCCTGAATCAGGTAATACTGACCCGGTTGCAGTACAAAGGGCGAAAGCGTCGTCTTTTGCCAGGTCGTTCCCGCCGCTGATGCATACTGAACGGACCAGTTCGTAAGATCAAAGGGGTCTGAACTGCGGTTGAATATTTCGATGAAATCGTTCTTCAATGTCGCTCCGGCGTTGCCGCCGCCGCCATACACTTGACTGATAACAACAGCCCCAGCGGGTGGAGGTGCAGCCTGGACACTGAGCGAAATATTCGTTGAGCTGCTTCGACCCTGAGCATCAGAGATATTGATCGGCAGGTTCTTGAGTCCCACCGGCGTGGCTGCAGCGACAGTTGCATTGAACGAAAAGATGTTATCGCCTGCCGATGAATCACCATTCAAACCGTCATCGACGAACGACTGTGATGCCGACCCGCCAATAGAAGTTAGATCGCCGGTCACCATGATGTTCGAACTTGTTGGGTTACTTCCTGGAGTGACTGTGACTGCCAAGAGTGATGTATTGCCGGCTTGAACGGGATTCGGGGTGGCTGTACCAGTTCCTGTGGGCGGGGTTGGAGCAAGCACCGTCAGCGAAATTGGGGCTGAACTGCTTCGACCTTCACCGTCCGACACCGTAGTGTTCAGCGTTTTCTGGCCCCCGGTTGTGCCGTTAGCGACTGTTGTGCTGAACGAGAAAATGTGGTCGCCTGATGTGACATCCCCATTCGTTCCGTTGTCGAAGAATGGCTGAGAAGCTGGGCCACCGATAGGAGTCAAATCCGCGTTGACTTGGAGATTGGAGCTCACCGGGCTGGTTCCCGGAGTTACGTTGACGGTCAGAAGTGTCAAATCCCCCACACCCACGGAATTTGGACTCGCTGCGCCCACGCCCGTTGGATTGGTCGGGCCGGCGCCGTTGGCCATTACCGAGAGGTTGTCGATCGCAAGACCGTGGTCGTTATTGGGATGGTTAATATCTTTCCAGCGCAGCCAAATCTCTTGACCGGGATTGATGCTGACGGTAATTGTGGACGACAAAGAAGTTCGATTTGCTGCAGCATTTCCATCCAAAGCGGCTGCCGTTTGTATACCGGGTTGCGGAGTCGTGAAGTCCAGTGCGTCATGTTCAAGCCACCCTGTTGTCGGGGTGTTTGCGTCGGTGATGACACCAGCGTTCGCAACCTGGTATTGGAAGTCAGCTGTTTGAGCAAGTGGTGTACATGGAGTTGGTGTACAGCCACCCTGTCGCCACTGTTCACCGATGTAACTGATATCAAGAGAGGTGATCGTCGAACCAGTATTATTGGTGAGTTTTACTGCCCAATAAATGTCGCCAGTAGTCCCAGAACCTACAGACCCCAAGGCGCGATCCGAAGAAGACGTCGAACCAAAGCTGTAAATCGCCCCAGTGGCGCTGGACCCAGTGCCAACTGTGTAGCTCGCTGGATTGGCCGTCGTTGTGAACTGTGTATACCAACCCGGAATAGTAACGTTATCTGTCCACGTAGCAGTCGTGCCCGTCGACGCAAGGGTGTCGAAATTCTCTGTCAGTGGAGAGCCGAACGTCGTAATACTTCCATTGTTCGTTAGCGCCGACGAAGATGGAATTAGCATTGCGGTCGCAATTGTTAAAGCAAGCACAGACAAAACGCATACAAGAAAGCGGCGCCTGGCAGCAGCGCTCGTTGGCACGTATCGCTTGAAAGTATTGAACACACGGATTCGGCGCGTCGTCGGGGCCAAGAAAGAAGGCATACGTGAACTCTCCCAGAAAAATTCAGCCAAAAATTCCCGCACGGTTTCAGAGGAATACCGGAGGTGAGAAAAACACCGGTAGGAAATGTGAGAGGTTTGTACCAGTACCCATACAGCAGGTCAAGCAATCACTACGCTTTTGGCCTCGCTGGTCGTTAAATTAAGTTCGACTTAACATCCCATCCTATCCGTGTTGCACAATCACATAGACGCTGTGGCAAAAGAGTCATTACCGAAACGCGGAGCGGATGTCCGATACGCTTTAGCTTGTCGTGAACGTGCCGCAGACTCAACTTCTTTCAGGAATGCGTGCCGCTGCCCAAAGGTTCATCATTGTCGACTTCAGTTCCTGAAAGAAGTTGAGTCTGCGGCACGTTCACGACAAGCTAAAGCGTATCGGACATCCGCTCCGCGTTTCGGTAATGACCGTTTTACAGGCATAATGCCTCGCTAAAAAGGAGACCTGCCAATCCCTTGCTAATCGAGTCAATCGAACTGCGCGAGATTCGTCTGCCGCTCATCCACTTCTTCGAAACAAGTTTCGGCCGCACCACTGACCGTCATATCATCCTTGTTCGCGTCGTCGATTCAGATGGTGCCGAGGGATGGGGCGAATGCACTGCGGGCGAAGGTCCCTTCTACAGTTATGAGTGGACAGCTACTGCGTGGACGACACTGCAAGAATTCCTGGCGCCAATGGTCGTTCGCCAAAGAGTCGACAGCGCCGGTCAAACGTTTTCCCTTATGAAGGCTGTTCGGGGGCACCGGATGGCCAAGGCTGCTGTGGAGACGGCGTGCTGGGATCTTGAAGCGAAAAAGGCTGGCAAACCACTTTGGAAACATCTCGGTGGCTCGCGTCAGGAGATCGCCTGCGGCGTATCAATTGGGATCCAGGACACCCCGGAGATCCTACTAGAGAAGATTGCTAGCGACTTTGACGCGGGTTATCAACGGATCAAGATCAAGATCAAACCTGGTTGGGACACGCGAATAGTCGAACGCGTTAGAGCCAAGTTTTCGGACATTCGCCTGATGGCAGACGCAAACTCAGCTTACACGCTCGCGGACATTCATTTGTTTCAGGAGTTGGATAGGTTCAATCTGATGATGGTCGAGCAACCGCTAGCACACGATGACATCTTCGACCACGCCGAGCTGCAACGACAGATTAAGACTCCTGTTTGCCTGGATGAATCTATCTTCACTCCGGAAGCTGCTAAGAATGCGATCGGCATCCAAGCGTGTCAGATAATAAACGTGAAACTCGGCCGTGTTGGTGGTCACTCGGAAGCTAAGAGAGTAGAGAAGATTGCGCGTGAGCGAAACATCCCAGTTTGGTGCGGAGGCATGCTGGAATCGGGAATCGGCCGCGCGCACAACATCGCAATGTCAACTCTGAGTGGATTCACGTTGCCGGGCGATGTCTCGGCCAGCGCTCGCTACTGGGAAGAGGACATTATCGAGCCAACCGTTACGGTGAGTTCTAGCGGGACAATCACTGCACCGAACAATCCGGGAATTGGTTTTGAAGTTAACCTTGACCGAATTGAGAAAATGACCGTGCGAAAGCAAACCATCAAGGTTTAGCGTAGCCACGGAATTAGGTAGTTCGACCGATTTCAACTTGATTTGAGCGTAACGGCAGTTGAAATTGGTCGCTTCGTTTCCGTTTCTGTAGTTGAATTGTGAGCCACGTCATGGGTTAATGAATAATCTTTGCATCTTTTTCTTTGCGCCTTTGCGTCTTTGCGGGAAACTATCAAACAATATCGTCGCTTATGACCATTTCACCAGATCTCGTTCTTAAACTCCACGAATATTTCGTTCAGCGCCAACCTCAAATTGAATCATTCATTAGCGAACTGGTGTCGCTGGAATCCCCTTCAGGTGATGAACCAGGGAGTCGAGCAGTAGTCGAGCTGTTGGCAACAACTGCTAAGGATCTGCGGTGCGTCAACGAAATCGAAAAAATTGATGTCCCAGACTTTGGCCAGCATCTAGTAATTCGTGCCTTTCAGAATCAACAGGACCAAGGTCGGATTATGGTTGTCGGACATACAGACACTGTCCATGCGCGTGGCTCTTTAGCACAACGACCGTTGCGGGTCGAGGACAACAGACTTTATGGACCAGGTACGTTTGATATGAAAGCGAACTGTGCACTCGCCGTTGAAGTGTTGCGCAGTTTTGACGAGCTCAAACTAACTCCGAACTGCGCAATGACACTCGTACTCGCCTGCGATGAAGAAGTGGGAAGCTTTACTGGCTGGCCGTTGATGGAAAAAATCGCACACAGCGAAAAACCGAAAACGGCTTTTGTTCTTGAGCCACCCGGCAGTGGTGGGCGTGTGAAGACGGGACGGAAGGGCACTGGCATATTCGCGATAAAAGTTGAGGGCAAGGCGGCGCACGCGGGCCTGGATCCTGAGAAGGGGGCCAGCGCCATACTAGAGCTCGCCCGGCAAACAGAGCGACTTCATGCTTTGAATCAAGCGGGCTCCGGAATCACCGTTAATGTGGGTGTAATCCGCGGGGGTACGCGTTCGAACGTTGTGGCTGCTGAAGCGGAAGCGGAAATCGACGTCCGCTTCACAACTGAAGCTGAGTCGCAAGAAATACAGCGCATCCTCTCCAAGCTCCAACCGATAGATGAACGAACACGAGTGTTTATCTCAGGAGGCATCAACCGGCCACCGCTGGAAAGAACCACAGCCGTTATTGAGTTGTTTCAAAAGGCGCGCGCGATTGCCGGCAAGATGGATTTCGATCTCGGTGAAACTCAGGTTGGCGGTGCATCTGATGGAAACTTTCTTGCGGCGCTGGGAATTCCTGTACTTGACGGCCTCGGGATCAGTGGCGATGGTGCGCACGCCGTTCATGAACATATTGAGCTTGATGATATTCCGCGGAGGGGAGCACTAATCGCCGCGTTGGTGTGCAGCGTTTGATCAAAAGAAATCATTTTCCATATATCATTTAACATTTTTCATTTGTCATTTCGTGTCGTAGTTCGTTGTTCCACGGACCGTTGCCAGCGACGATCAAATGACAAATGAAAAATGTCAAATGATATATGGAAAATGATTTCTGCTTGGACATATGCTAATAGCAACCTGGAACGTAAACTCAATTCTCGCTCGCCTGCCAAACGTGCTCCGCTGGCTCGAAGTCGTAAAACCAGACGTGCTTTGCATGCAGGAGACTAAGTGCACCGATGATAAGTTCCCGCGGGAGGATTTAGAGAGACTTGGTTATCAGTGTTTGATGTTTGGGCAGCAGTCGTACAACGGTGTCGCAATTCTTTCGCGCGGAGTTTGTGAGTCAACTCAGCGTGGGTACCCCGATGGCGAGGACGTGGTTCAGTCGCGGTTGCTTGCTACGACGATCAATGGTATCCGCATCGTGAACGTTTATGTTCCGAACGGACAGATGGTCGGGTCTGAGAAATATGGCTTTAAGCTGGAGTGGATGCGTCGGCTCCGTGCGTTCTTCGACGCACACTACGATCAGAAGAGTCCGGTCCTATTATGCGGCGACTTCAATGTCGCGCCTGAAGAACGTGACGTTTATGATCCTCGGTTGTGGCAGGGTCGGATTTTGTTCAGCGGTCCTGAACGTGAAGCGCTGCAGCACATAAAAGAGTGGGGCTTTGCAGATGCGTTTCGCCGACACAGCGACGCTGGTGGTCAGTATACATGGTGGGATTATCGTGCCGGCGCGTTTCGACGGAACCTTGGACTGCGCATCGATCACATCTGGATCAGTGACCCACTCGTCTCGCGAAATCCAAGGACTTGGATTGATCCGGAGCCGCGCAAATGGGAGAAACCTTCAGATCACGCGCCAGTAGTTGCGGAGTTTGAACTTTAAGGCAGATTCTCTTTAGTACCGTCGTCGAGTTAACAATTCAACTTAATACTGGGAGCGCGGACGTCCTCGTCCGCAATGAGCGAAGCGAACAGATCTGCGCGACTGCGTCGCGTTTGCGGACGAGGACG
>DATBSH010000141.1:0-13611 GCA_036559885.1 Pyrinomonadaceae bacterium | reverse complement strand
TGCCACAGTATGCTACTTTCGCGTCGATGGACTCGGAGCTCCTGACAAAATCTCTTCGTGAACACCTGCAGACACTCCAATCGTTGCTGGAAACCCGACTGTCTGACATCGAGCGCTCGGGGCAATTGATCTGCGAAACGTTACGTAATGGTAATAAGATTCTAATCTGCGGGAACGGCGGCAGTGCAGCAGATGCACAACACATCGCCGCGGAATTGGTAGGCCGCTATGAACAGCAGCGCAGGTCATGGCCGGCTATAGCGTTAACTACAGATACGTCAGCCTTGACCGCGCTCAGCAATGATTTTGGTTACGCCGAAGTATTTGCGCGTCAGATAGCGGGATTGGCGAATCGAGGAGATTTGCTGATCGCTATTAGTACGAGCGGACAATCAGTAAACATTCTGAAGGCCGCTGAGAAAGCACGTGATCTCGGCTGCATCGTGATCGGTTTGACTGGTCAAACAGCAGAACCGCTTTCCTCGCTATGCGATTTCTGCCTTCCAGTCAATTCGAAGAGAACCTCGCGAGTTCAAGAGGCTCACATTACCATTGGACATCTCTGGTGCGAGATGGTTGATCAGATGACGTGAGACTTAGCATCAACCATCTTGTGTTTTACTATCTTGACACACTCTGAAGTTGTCTTTAGTCTCTCAGCGATTCGAACGAAAGTTAGAAGCTGAGTGGCGTCCCGATCTTTACTACACGCCCGGTAAAAAAATTTTCTTGCAGCCAGAGCAAAAGTAATTCGCAATCTTATTCAGTCTGCCCGGTTCTACGTTTTGCGTTGTGGACCTGAAGTCGTACTGAAGCTCAGCCACTGATCTGCGTCCCTCCGCAAGTTCTCAACGGCATTAATGCTTTCGCGTCGCACTTTAAACATCGGCCCAGTGCAACCAAAAACCTACCCTTTAGGTGAGAAGCACGACGTTTCCTACACCAATCCCGCACTTGCCCTCGTGGCGTTGAGTCACACCCCGATAGAGCAGCGAATTTATGCCGCAATGCTTGCCGCTGTTGACGCGATGGGCGAAGACAAACTCTTCACTGCACGAAATCTTCTTTTACTGACAAACATTCGCAGCCTTACGACGATTCGTCGTGGACTCGAGGGATTGCTGGTCAAGTTAAGCATCGACCGGGCGAGAGTGAACGGCAATGGAAAGCCGAATAATGGAAATTCCTATCGGGTTTATACACCTCACCAAGTGTTAAACCGTCGAAAGGAAGCGGGAACGACAATTGGTGGATATTTCTGGGGCACGAATGCCACAGCGGCCGTGAACCATTCGTTCGAAAGGGCAATCGCGCGGGTTGCCGAGAATTCCGCGTTGAGCAGACGCGAGGCACAGGTTGCTTTGTGTTCTGTAGAAGGACTAACGAACGCGGAAATTGGCAAACGTCTGAACGTCAGGGAACAAACAGTGAAGTTTCACTTGCGTCACGTTTTCATAAAGTTTGGTGTGAAGCGAAGAGCGGAATTGATCTCGAGACTATTGATGTAAGTACCAACCGTCGACCACTTCTGAAACGAACCAGAAGTGGCCGGCTGCATTGACAAGCCGATGCTGCCTCGCAAGAGAGGCTTCCCCACGGGGTTCTCTGTGTGGTCCGCTTCCTGTTGATTAGTGACCGGAAGGCCATGCAAGGGTAGAGGTGTACTCAAATGACGATTAAAAACACGAATACAAATAGCCAATCAGGCGTTAAGAAGAAAAAGCGAAAAAAGAAAACGGCGCTGATCATTTGCCGCGACCGGAAGCGATTTTGGACAACGCAAACACAGTTCTGGCAGTGGGTCCGCGAAGGTATCGTAATGAAAACGGGTGAACAACCGTTGACTGGAATATTTAAACGCGAGCACGAAGAGTTGTTGGTTTTATTGAGTAATACAGTCTTGAATCTTGCGCATCCGAATCACATGCGCGAAGCGCTGCTATCGCGCCGGATCGGCATGGCCGCCAAGTAACTGTGGTGAACATCGATAGTTAGCGGAGCTGAGCAATGCTGAAGTCAAATGAACGAGCCCGAAGCGTCTTAACCATCCTGACCACTTTGTTGCTGATATTCCTGTGGGAGCACACGATGGCTCAGCAATCGGCGGACAAGAATCTAGTTGCGAACAATCGTCCCGGTTCAGCGACAACCAACGATCAGGTTTATCGGATTGGACCCGGAGACGTGTTGGATATACGCGTTTACAACAAACCGCAGCTTGCTCGCGATGCAGTTCGCGTCGAGGGCAACGGAATGATTCGAATGCCGCTCATTGACACCGAAATACAGGCCGCGTGTCGCACCGAAGGAGAGTTAGCGCGAGAGATTTCCAGTCGTTACGCGAAGTATTACAAGAATCTTCAGGTCGATGTCTTTATCAAGGAATACCACTCAAGACAGGTGGCTATCATCGGCGCCGTGAATGACCAAAGCAGGTTTGAGCTTCAGCGACGTGTGCGGTTGCTGGAGCTGCTGACCTACGCGAAAGGTCCTTCGACACGGGCGGGTCAGACAATAAACGTTGTGCATTCACAGGCTAACTCGCTCTGTCGGACGGACGAAAATGACGACGTTAATAACACGTTCTCAAGTTACAAACTGAGCGATACCTTGAAAGGTGATCCGGCGGCCAATCCGTATCTCGAGCCCGGTGATATCATCACGCTGCCAGAAGCAGACCAGGCGTATGTGGTTGGAAACGTCTTCACTCCTCTAACGATTGCCCTGAAAGAACCGGTCACGCTGTCGCGTGCGATAGCAATGGCTGGCGGCGTGAAGCAGGACACGAAGAAAGACAAGATTAGAATCGTTAGACAGGAGCCCGGGTCTTCAACGAAGAAGGAGATGATCGTAGATCTCTATGCGATTGAGAAACAACGAGCGGAAGACCCAGTGTTGTTAGCAAACGATATTATCGACGTGCCTACATCAGCCGGCAAAAGTTTCCTTCGTAGTCTGTTTCAAGGCGTGGTGCCAAGTGTAGGGCAGTTGCCTGTGCGTGTAATTCCGTGATCCGCAAACACGAAGAAGATCCACTGATTTCCACAGACCACACAGCGCGGCTTACGCCGCAACCAAAGGTTAAGAGCACCGAAGGTGCGAAATAAGGTAGCTAGGGGCAAGTCCCGACTTGTCGGGACGCCGCCCCTGGAACGAACGGTAATTTATAGGTCAGCCCTGAAAGGGCGACATAATCAAATGAAGTTATTCCGCCCTTTCAGGGCTTCACTGCTATTCCATTATCGCGATCCAGGGGCGGCGCGCTTCGCGCTTGCCCCTGGCTACCTTATTTCGCACCTTCGGTGCTCCGCTTGACAGTTGTAGTTTCGTTTTCTCAATGCAGTCGATAGTCGATTCCGTATCCCAGATAACAATTCCGCAGGAGTCTGCTCCATCTGTTACGTTTCGCATTGAGCCCGCACGCGGATGGACGTCTCTCGGTCTGGGTGAGGTCTGGCAATATCGTGAACTACTCTACTTTCTGACGTGGCGCGATATTAAGGTTAGGTACAAACAGACTCTACTTGGCGCGACGTGGGCCGTCATTCAGCCATTATTCATGATGGTGGTGTTCAGCTTGTTCTTTGGTCGTCTTGCGCGTGTTCCCTCCGACGGAGTTCCATATCCCGTGTTTACCTTTTGCGCGTTGTTACCCTGGCAGTTGTTCGCGCACGCACTCACGGAATCGAGCAATAGTCTGGTTGGAAATCAGAACCTGATCACAAAAGTCTACTTCCCACGTCTTGTCATTCCAATCGCCGCAGTTTTGGGCGGTGTCGTCGATTTCGTTATAGCTTTCGCGATGCTGATCTTGATGATGCTGTATTACGGGATAACTCCTGGTTGGGCAATAGCCATTCTGCCGGCATTTATATTATTGGCGCTGCTAACAGCACTCGGAGTTGGTCTGTGGCTCTCGGCATTGAATGCCAAGTATCGCGACGTTCGTTACACCATTAACTTTTTGGTGCAGCTCTGGTTGATCGCAACGCCCGTCGCATATCCCAGCTCCCTGATTCCCGAAAAATGGCGAGTACGATACGGCCTGAATCCGATGGCGGGAGTTGTTGAAGGTTTCCGCTGGTCGTTATTGGGAAAATCCGCGCCACCAGGATCGATGCTGTGGGTGTCGATAGTGGTTGTAGTTTTACTACTTATTGGCGGTCTGTATTACTTTCGCCGAATGGAGCAGGAATTCGCAGACGTAGTTTAGTCAGCCGCAGGTATCCACCGATCAGCAGAAGAGAACTAGTTTTTTTAATCTGCTCACATCTGCGTTCATCTGCGGCTTAATAGTTTGTCCGAATGTCTGATATCGCGATCCATTGTGAAGGACTAAGTAAGCAGTATCGAATTGGTTCGCAGGAGAAGTATCGCGCTCTACGTGATGTTATTTCCGAAACCGCAGCGGCTCCGTTTCGCCGCTTTCGCAGTGCTCTCACATCTAACGGCAGCAAGTCAATCGACAATCGGCAATCGGCCACCGGCAATTCCATCTGGGCTCTTGACGATATTTCATTCGAGATCAAACGCGGCGATGTTGTAGGTATTATCGGCCGCAACGGCGCTGGAAAAAGCACGCTATTAAAAATCCTCTCCAGAATTACTAAGCCGACACGCGGGCATGCAGTCATCAATGGTCGCGTTGGCTCGCTGCTGGAGGTTGGTACAGGTTTTCATCCGGAGTTGACCGGACGCGAAAACATTTATTTGAACGGCGCCATCCTCGGAATGCGCAAGGTTGAAATCGCCCGTAAGTTTGACGAGATAGTGGCTTTTGCTGAAGTTGAGCAATTCCTCGACACACCGGTGAAGCGTTATTCGAGTGGAATGTATGTTCGATTGGCGTTTGCCGTCGCCGCTCATATGGAAACGGAAATATTGTTGGTTGATGAGGTGCTAGCCGTTGGCGACGCACAGTTTCAGAAGAAGTGCTTCAGCAAAATCAGCGACATCCGATGCGACGGAAGGACCATTGCGCTTGTCAGTCATAATCTTGCCGCCGTTCGAAGTATTTGTAACCGTGGTCTAAAACTGCAACGAGGTCGGGCCACAGAGCAAGGTGAAATAAACCAAGTCGTAGATTCGTATCTCAGCGACGACGCAGAAGTAAGCCAAGACGTAGTGGTTGAGACGAATAACTTTGTTATCGAAGATTTTCGTGTTCTTCCTACAGCGTCTCCCGTTATCAAGACATTTGAACCGTGCGAGATACGCGTCAGATTCCGATCAAAGATTGAAATTGGTGATCCCGGCCTTTACGTCGGCGTGTTGACTAATGAATTGCAGCGACTCTCAGGACTCGATTTTAAAGACTTTGCCTCCCTTCCGCGGATGAGAGCGGGCGAATCTGTCGAGATTGGATTCAACATCGAGTCGTTGCCATTGTTGCCCGGACTATATCGAGTCGAGATTCATCTCAAAGACATGTCAAAACATCTGATTGAGTTTGTGCCGCGACATTATCAATTCGAAGTAGTTGAAACACCCGTATACGGATCGCGGCGGCTGGATCGATGGTTTGGTAATACTGCATTAACGGCGACCCCATTGATGCCAGAGAGCGCTGTCGCAGCCGGGGCAAACAATAGAGCCCTGGAACACTAATGAGTACGGTTCTCCCGCCGAGACTGAAGAATTGGCTTCGACACGGAACATGGCGCTGGATGAGCCCCGTGCGGAGATCGCGGAATGATTATGCGACTCACATCCCCATATTAATTGGGCTCGCGCGGTATTGGACCATACGATCAGTGTTGGAACTTGGTAGCGGATATTACAGCACCGCAACATTCCTTCACCCGAAAGCATTTCCCCACCTGGAAGTTCTTCACTCCTATGAGACCGACAGTAAGTGGGCTACAAGATTGAAGAATTTTGTAAACGACTCGCGCGCGAAGATGCAGCTGGTTGCACCGCCCATGGCTAGTGCGCTTTCCGACATCAATTTGACGGACTATGACGTAATCTTCGTTGACGACTCAGCAACCGAACACGATCGAGTAACTACGATTCGCGCATTGACTCGCCGTCAGCTGGAATCGTTAGTTGTGATTCACGACTTTGAGGTTCCCTCATATATCGAGGTGGCCAGAGCTTTTCGCCATCGATATGCATTTAAAGCGTTCAACCCCGAAACTGGAGTCCTTTGGCAAGATGATGCCGGCCATCGCGATGCGTTAAGGGAGATTGATGCGGTCATCAAACGCCACGCCCGACGCGTGGGACCTGATGACGTCGAAGCCTGGGTCGAACTGTTTTCGCAATAGACAATCGATGAAACACGGTCGAGTCTTAGTCACAGGCGGACTGGGCACAGTCGGCTCGGGTCTTATACCGGAACTTCGCCGGCGTGGACACTACGTTGTCTCGTGTGACCTTGCTCATCAACCAGACGAGATCGGGTTTAGTCTGGGGACTGATGTGGAGATGCCTTTGTATGCTCGATGTGACGTAGGTGAATTTCGTCAGATCGAGCGCGTCTTCGAAAAGACCGGGCCATTCGATTATGTCTATCACTGCGCAGCAGAGTTTGGACGTTGGAACGGCGAAGACTTCTACGAAACGCTCTGGCGTACTAACGCAATCGGAACTAAGAACGTGATCCGGTTGCAGGAGCGATACAAATTCCGATTGATTCACTTCTCGTCATCTGAGGTTTACGGCGATTGGCCGGAGCTGATGGTCGAGAGCGTCATGGATGAATATGAAATTAAGCAACTCAACGACTATGCAATGACGAAGTGGGTTAATGAGATGCAAATTCGAAACTCAGCCGCGCAATACGGCACCGAGACTGTAGTTGTACGACTCTTCAATACTTACGGACCGGGCGAGTATTACAGCCCGTATCGTTCAGTTAACTGTCGGTTCCTTTACTGTGCGTTGCATGGTTTGCCGTGGACCGTGTTTCGCGGTCATTCGCGTACCTCCACTTATCTGGCCGACACAGTAAGAACATTGGCGAACATTGCCGACAACTTTAAAGCGGGGGAAACATACAACATCGGAGGAGTTGAGCTCCACACTATCGAGGAGTTGTCCGACGTGGTGCTGAAGGTCACAGGAGCGAGGCCAACTCTGGTTCGCCATCGCGATTCAGAAATACTAACGACGAAATATAAACGGGTTGATATTTCGAAATCGATCCGCGACTTAGGTCACGAGAACTCTTACGGTCTACAGGAAGGAATGCGCCTTACGGCCGAATGGATGGGACGAGTTTACAACCAGGATTGACAGCAGCGACTTTCACAGCTGAGACTCTCGAGCGCGGCGAAACCTCACATGAGCTGCTACGACGAACAGAGGAATTGGTGCCCAGGCTGATTTATGTGGGCGACGTGCCTGTTGAAAGTTCGTATCACGGGTCAGCCTTACTATATCGACTCCTGCAAGACTACGCCGCCGCGGGACTCAGGATCGTCGAGACCGGTTCACGCTCAGCAGTCCAACGTCGTTTATCCAACGTCGACTACCGATGGATTCCGTTAGTTAAATCCAGATGGATGAACACTCGACTACATCCATACGTGGTCGCGTTCTATTCAATCGCGTCAATTCGCATGAGTCGGCAGGTCATTGCCACACTCAAAGATGCACAATTCGATTCCGTGCTTACAGTCGTGCATGGCTTCGGATGGTTGGTCGCCGCAAGACTAGCGGAATCACGAGGCGTGCCTTTGCATTTGATTATGCATGACGACTGGCCTCGAGTAGCTCAAGTGCCTGCGGCATTCCGTCCTTGGCTCGACCAACGGTTTGCAGCTGTCTATCGACAAGCTCAGTCGCGGATGTGTGTATCTCCTTCGATGCGCGATGAGTATCAGCGACGGTACGGTAAGGACGGCGAGGTCCTTTATCCCATGACGGATCGGCGTTGTCCGGGTTTTGATGCGCGACGGTTACGTTCGAGTCGGAACCACCAAACGTTTACGGTAGCGTTTGCAGGGACCATCAACACGCAAGGATATGTTGAAGCCCTCAAGACTCTCCACGCCGTTTTGGCGCGAATGCGCGGCCGTCTGCTTTTATTTGGACCATTAAGCAGATTCGAAGCGGAAGAACTCGGGCTTGATTTACCGAACATTGTTCTGTGCGGTCTTTTGGACTGGCCGGAGTTGATTGAGAGACTTCGTGAAGAAGCTGATGCTCTCTTCGTGCCGATGTCGTTTTCAAAATCAGATCGCGCGAATATGGAAATGGCGTTCCCGAGTAAGCTTGCCGATTACACCGCAGTTGGCGCGCCACTCCTAATCTACGGTCCTCAATACTGCTCCGCCGTACGCTGGGCGGACGAGAATCCCGGAAGTTCTGAGGTTGCGCGCGTTGAAGGTGAAGAGGCGCTCGCTGCTGCTCTACACCGGCTTGCTTCTTCACCTCAGCATCGGGAAATGTTGGGAATGCGCGCATTGGAAATGGGCCGGCGATATTTCTCCTACGATCGTATACAGAGTGTCTTCGACCGCGCGGTAACAGTTCACCCTACTCAAGGACAAACAGTTTACTGTCCACCATCTTGAAATCTCTCTTGAATCGAACTGCAGTAGGTCTCTTCCGAGCCATGCCAGTAAGGGCGGCGCAACACTTGCTGTTCCTCGCCCAAAGTCAGCATGACACACTCGACCGCTGGGGCTATCACATCCGGCCGGTACACTATTACGAACCGATTCCAGACTTTCGCGCAATAACCAGCGAAACGATAAATCGGAGAAGGGAATATGCCGCACTCGATTTCAATTGGCCGGCTCAACTGAGACTCGTGAGCGTTCTGGCGAGTTATCGCGACGAACTGGAAGAGCTTTATCTCGAGAAGTTGTTTGATTTCGATAACGGATTCTTCGCCGGGTTTGATGCATCGATTTACTACGCGTTAGTTCGCCAATTGAAACCGCGCCATGTCATCGAAGTCGGTGGCGGCTATTCAACGCAGATCGCCGCGAAAGCACTTGCACGGAATCGATTTGAGGGAAGTAACGGAACACTCAAATCTATCGAGTCCTATCCCGAGCCACGTTTGACTGAGGCAATCGCGCAAATCAACCTGATTAATAAACCAGTTCAGGATGTTCCTCTAGAGTTTTTCGCTGATTTGGAAGCCAATGACATTCTCTTTATTGATTCAAGTCACACAGTCAAATTTGGCAGCGACGTTTGTTACCTCTTTCTCGAAGTCTTACCAACACTGAACTCGGGTGTTTGGATTCATGTGCACGACATCTTCTTTCCGAATGATTATCCGCCCGACTGGTTGCTCGAAAAAAGACTAGCCCTGAATGAGCAGTATCTCGTCGAAGCCTTTTTAAGTTTCAACAGGCATTTTTCTATCCGTTTATCGAATCATTGGTTGTGTATGGATCATCCCGAGACGGCTACTTTGCCGCCGGCGGGAGTAGACAACTTTCGTGGCTCAAGTCTTTGGTTTGAACGAATCCCGTAGTGACCAACTCGGTTGATAAGTCTATCTCGGCGATCATCGCAACGGTCGGCAGGCCCGAGCTACTGAAACTTTGTCTCGACAGGCTTGCGAAGCAGACCATCCCAATTACTGAAGTCGTGATCGTTCATTGCGGCGACGACACCGCTACACATGCGCTTGCAAAAGATTCAAGCTGGATCAGTGCCGGGATGTCAGTTAGGTACTTTCATTACGGAGAGCGCAATTGCGCCAGGCAGCGCAACTTTGCGATTCAGCACGCAACCCACGAAAACCTCTTGTTGATTGACGACGACATTGAGGTCGAACCGCAATGGGCAGAGGAGCTATTCAAGCCTATCTGGGCTGATTCCACTGTCTCGGCAACGATGGGAAACCTCGTGAACCAACCAATGCCCTCACCGACTCTTTTGTGGCGAGTTTACCGCACACTGATACATGGCCGCGTCCGAGGTTTGGCTCCAGGACTTATGGTTGGTGCGGCCCTTCCAAATGGGTTTCCCGTAGATGCACGTGAGCCAATATCGTGCGAATGGATTGGTGGGGGTGCAAGCGCTGTGCGACGCTCTGCATTTGAGGCCGTCGGGGGATTCGGCTCGTTTTTCAGCGGTAGTTCGCCGGGCGAGGATCTGGATCTCGGGTATCGTCTGAGCCGCAAGTGGAAGGTATATTACGTTCCTTCAGCTCGGTGCGTTCATCACCAGGCACCCAGCGGCCGTGAGACGGTCGATCATCATCAATATCTTTCGATGCGATCTCGGTTTGGGATATTGACCGCCACTATGCGGAAACCGCGCGTAGTAGCGCTTGGTCATATCGGACTGTGGGCGATCGTTCAATGCTTAAGTGAACTCGCTAGCCTTAGACGAGGAGTTGTGCGTTCGGATTTGCTATTGGCGTGGCTTGGACGTACTCGTGGATTCGTTTCCTGTGTTCGTTGGGTTCCGCAGCAGGTGAAACAAGCAGGTCGTTAACTTCTCCCACTTGCAATGTCATCGCCAACACTTGTAGTTGCTGATTATCCAGTGGGGTACCCCAGTGGCTTCGGGGAGACTCTCTTCAATTTATTCAGCGGCTTTCCTGACGAGAAGCTGTGGTCTGCACATCCCGGTCACCTGGCGGCGGCTGCAGAGAAAAGACGAGGACGGTCGGTAGGACTACCCTCGCCAAGGAGGCCAAGCATCTTACCAAACCGCTTCGCGCTCACTTACTATCCGTTTCTCAAAGCACACCAATTTTGGACCGCCAAACGATCCGTTCAAATCCTTCGTCAGCTCGTAAGACAGCATTCGATCAAGAACCTGCTTGTAGTACCAGTTACACCGTGGATTCTCTCGGCGGCTGTCGCGCTGCACAAACAGTGTCCCAAACTTAATTTGGTTTTGTTTGTGATGGATGATTGGCAGGGTCATCACGAATCTCATCGACTTCCTTATTCTGCGCGACGTCGCCGATTACTCAGGGAAGCGGTGGCTCGAGCTAACACGCGCTTCGGGGTTTCGCGAGAGATGGCTGGGCATTATGAAGAGGTATATCGAAACAGCTGGCAGGTTGTTCACAATGGAATCCGAACGGAACCGATAGAGAAGCCAAATGGCAACTACCGTGAAAGGAAGCTGGTGCTCCTGGCGGGCGACATTAATGAGTTTCGGTTTGATGCGGTGCTCGCATTTGCCGAAGCGATTGAGCGTCACAATCATCGAAGCAATCAATCAATCGATTTCGTTGTGCTGGGCGACGTGGCCCAACAACATCGCGCACCACTGTCGTCGCTTCGCGCTGTAACGCTGCAAGGCAGGCAGCCGCATTCTGCTTGTTTAAACGCAATGCGCGAGGCAGACATGCTTTATCTACCTCTGGCGTTTTCAAGAGCCGCTGCGCGGATTTCGCGCTATTCAATGCCGACCAAGCTTCCAGAGTATCTTGCCACGGGAAAGCCGGTTCTGTTTCATGCGCCGTTTGAATCTGCTCTGTTTCAGGTTGCCGAGCGATACGATTTAAACCCGAGATTGGCAACGGTCGACCCATTTGCGCTCGATACTTTCATCGAGCGATGGGAGACGGAACCACAGAACATCGATGATCGGCTTTCGAAAGCATCCACTGCGTTAGCCACAGAATTTGACATCCACAGGATCTCAAAGTCCTTTCAGTCGGCCTTCAGCTGATCGTAGTTATGGAATGTAGAGTTTGCGGCTTCAAAACAACCGCTTTCATGAACATCTCGACTGATGAACTTGATGAGCCATTCCTGGATAAGACTCTTCGAGAACACCTACCCGAGTTACGGCTGTCTCGCTGCAACGGCTGCGGCTGTTTATGGGCGACAGATGAGAGACAACACGAGGAAGTTCTGCTCAACGCCTATAACCGAGTAAACGATGCTTATTTTGATTCAGAACAAGTTGGTCAGCGCCACCGCGATTTCTACAAGTGGCTTGAAACTTTGATAGAACAACATCAATCCGGACGGTACATCTTGGATGTCGGGTGCGGTGATGGCAGTTTCCTATCCGCGTTGTCTGACAAATGGATTAAACGCGGTGTCGAACCGAGCGCGGCAGGTACAGAGCTATCAAGAAAGAAGAACCTGGATGTAACACTTGGTACGCTCCAATGTTCTGTGCAGCCTTATCAGGTTGATCTGATATCAGCGCTCGATGTTATCGAACATGTTGTCGATCCTCACATCTTCATCGATTCCGTCAAGCAACACCTAAACCCGAATGGAACAGTGTTACTGCTGACAGGTGACTCAGCTTCTTATCCAGCGAGAATCGCGGGTCCTCAATGGTCGTATCTACGATGGTGTGGTCACATCTCAGTCTTTTCCGCACGTGGATTGAAGACGCTGCTGGAATCACATGGCTTTGAGATTGTCGATTGGAAGCGGTGTGAACACCCCTCAAGTCCAGGACTGATTGCCTGGTGGCGCGTGCATGTGCTGGAACCGCTTAGACGAGCGTTGGGACGGGCGAGATCCTGGTATCCATTTTGGAGGGACCATCAGGTTGTTATTGCCCGATTAAATGAAGGTGTTAGGAAGAATTAAGCCTGCGGCACCCACGCGAAACTGGGTATTTCTAGGTGACAGCTTAACGGAGGGTGTCGGATCCCAGCGGGTCAGTCATGTAACGGAACTAGTCAACCACTTCCGCGCTGACAGAACAAACGTCCATCATCTGCGTTTGCGGACTGTAGATCCCCGCGCCTTCGATCGTCTTGTTCAATTCAATCTCGCCGGCTACTTAAGTACGGATCCTCAAGACGACCCCACGAGTGCCTTTTGCATTTGGAATCTCGCATGTGAGGGACAAACTATCGAGACGGACTTTAATTGGTTACCGCTGATCGCTGCGATTAAACCTGAACTCGTCATGATTTTCAGAGGAAGTTTGGAAAGCATTATCCGACCAGCGATGGTTTACGACGGTTCATGGCCAACATGGGTGCCCCCGGCATGGCGTAATTACTCTTCAATGGATCCTCGTTGTTATTTCAGTTCCACTCCCTGGCGGCGAATCAAGCAGACAACGATTGATAGCCTGAAGCAGCGAACACGATTGAGACTCTTGAAATCGCGCCCCGGCAGGCCTTTGATGGATCTTGATACGTTTGCGAATCACTATCTAGAACTCGCAACCAGATTGCGGGATCTGCAAGCTCGCGTCCTGATGCTTGGTTTGCTGCCGGTAGGCGAATACTTTCCAGAATCAGCTGCTTACTTCGTGCACGTCAATCAACGGCTGCGCGACATCGCCACAACCGCCGGCGCTGACTTTTACGATTGGGCTGCTCCGCTTCGTGCGAATGGCTTTCACGAACTCTTGTATCGCGACACGTTTCATCCAAATCCTGCAGGGGCGAAAAAGCTTGCTGACATCCTTTGGTCCCATCTCGGCACATTAAATTTGTGAATCGTTCTGCTTCAGGCATATCGGCAATCGTTACTGCTTATGAACGAGGCGAACAGACTGTTACGACTCTGCGAAGAATCTTCGCGTGCGACCCGCCGCCGGACGAAGTGATCGTTCATGTCGACGGAAATCAAAGCCGTTGCGTGACTCAGATTCGAAAAGCGTATCCAGATATCAACATGATCATCAGTGAGAAACGGCTTGGTCCAGGCGGTGCCAGAAACAAACTAATTGCGGCTGCGCAGCATGAGTTGATTG
>DATBSH010000140.1:0-2933 GCA_036559885.1 Pyrinomonadaceae bacterium | reverse complement strand
GAGCGCTGTTCCGCTAGACTTCGTCGCAATCCCTTCGACCGCGATCCTGCCTGCTGTTCCACTTGCGATCGCTGAGTCCTGTGCTCTCGACTCGTAAACCGAGAGTGTTAGCAAAAGACTAACCAGACACGCTCTGACTATGGTTCTCAAAGCAAGTCTCATGATTGACCTTCTTTCATTTTTCTTTGGGATGTCGCTGGTCACGATTTGGCCGTTGCATGTATCGCTGCGATTCATGCGGGACCCCGAAGGGAAACCTCTCTCGCGAGGCAGCATTCAGAAACTTCAGATTGATCCGCGCCATTGTTTGCGCCGGTATTTCAGTACTCTCGTCGTTGTAATTCCCTTTTCACCATTTGAAAGCTGTCCATCCTCAGTTTTGGTGTCGCCTGAGCCGGCACTTCTGCAATGATCAGCGAATGATTCCCAGCCAACGTGCGTCCTTGAACATCGCTGGTAGCGTCTTAATCGCGTAGGTTCGCGTGAATGGTTAATTTATTATGAGAAGTTTTGAGACCGAACGCGCAGGAGTTTGTTAGAAGGAAATCACCCGAGCTCGAGAGGCGACTGACAACTTACTTTGCAGGGTTAAAGCGCTGCGTACAGCTGATTCAGGGGATAACCCAAACACCTCGATCGCCTTCTGGGTCAAACCCTCAGATTAAATCCTCACGAGACGCTCACTTCCCGCGTGGCGACAAAATCTGACAACTTCTGGATACGCGCCGCTCAATTAGGCGGTGTCGTCTTCAAATCAGGTCACGTGGGGCCAACGCGAATATTTCTCGCACGCAACCTAATTAGAACCAGATGAAAGGGGCAGTCACTGTAGTGCATTGGAACTATTGCTGTCAACGCAATTTGTTGCGTCCAAAGTGACATCAGGCCCGACTCTTTCTCTCCTTCGAACCTGCTCTAAATACACGCGGAATTCTTCAACATTTCCCGAAAACTATATCTAACCCGCGTTCAATACAAATAAACATATAATTGACTAATTAAACATTGTTGTGCTAAGTTACTTGAGCGGTTGGGTTCTCGTGCTGAGCCGGCTTTCAGACAATCAACACAAGGTACTTCGACACACCTCATTCTTTTCGCACCCCGCCCCGGGAGTAGTAGGTCTCATCGTCAATCACTGAGCGTTTTTCGGAAGGATCCTCTCCAGCACTCGCCCTATCGAGGAACTGCTCTCCGGGAGTAATGACCAATGCGTCAACTTGTAATCAGATGTAATCAACTCGGCCTAATTCTCTTATTGGCAGCCTCTTTCAATCTGTGTCTGGCCCAGCAGGGTGCAATTGCCTCGCTGCGAGGCCCGAACGTTGGGTCGAATGCCACCACATCCGCTGCTACGGAGTCAGTAGCACCAAGCGAACAGGCAGCTATCCTGGAGCGTTTCGTGGCTGCTGAAACCAAGGTCCGGGAAGCCCTGAACCAACATACCTTCAAGCGTGATGTAGCGCTTCAGACCATCGGTCCGAATGGCGAGGTTACGGGCGAATATATCCGCAATTCACAGTTTATCTTCGACGATCGAGGTAGAAGGATCGAACGAGTCATTTTTCATCCAAGCTCTACGATCCGTGAAATGCGAATCACCAAGGAAGACATTCAAGACCTCAAAGACGGCCAACTCTTAGGCATCGACATAGTCGAAGCCACGAAGTATCGCTTGACCTATGTCGGCGCCGAAATTGTCGACAATCGCCAACTCTTCGCCGTTGACGTTGCACCGCTGACCCAACCCGATCCCAATCACATGAAAGAGCGTTACTTTGTCGGTCGTGTTTGGATAGATCCACTTACCTTCCAGATAGCTATGATCAAAGGCATCATGGAACCGCAGGGTAAGCAGCGCTTTCCGATGTTCATGACCTGGCGGGAGCCGGTTAAGGACGCGTTGGCATTCCCCACTCGAACCGAAGCCGACGATATCTTGCATTTCAAGGAGCGCGATGTTCATTACCGCATTAAGGTTCGTTACTACGATTATAAAGAATTCGGTAGTAGGGTTAGCATCAAGGACATCGATGAAGGCGACGCACAGTTAGAGGAGACCTCGCCCGAAACGAAAGAGGACCTTAATAAAAAGGAACCTCCATCCAAATCACGCCAGGCACCCACTCAACTTCGAAGCTCTACAAGTAATCCGTTGAGCAACTCGGAGATTTGCACCACCAACCGCACAGCTCCTCCTGTTGGGGAATATCACTGGCCAGCCGATACTGAGGTCAAAGTTTACTTTGTGCGCAGCATGTTTAACCCTGAACAGACAACAGTGCTGCTTGAGGCGATGAAGACGTGGAACACCGTAGGTGCGGATAACGGTTCAGGCGTCAGATTTGCTTATGCCGGAGAAGCTGACGGCCGCATGAGCTGCCGCAGCTGTTTGACGGTGACCAGACGCGAAGTATTCGCGCGTGACAAACGTCATTACGCGTTCTTCCATCCAATGAAGCAAGAAGAAGGTCGGCTTTTGGTTTCTGCCTGGATAGACCTGGACTTTGGCATAACGGATCCTGAGGCCTTACAAGGGTTCATGGCACATGAAATGGGACACGGCCTCGGGCTTTGGGACTGCCCGAGCTGCAAGAAAAAACGTTCGCTCATGAATTCCTTTCCAGGAATCAACAAGAACAATGGGCTGATTGCCCCGTCAAGTTGCGACGTAGCTACGATGAAAACTGTCTATCAACAAGAGCGACAGATTGCGGCGGTTATGCCACGAGGCGACAAGCCGACAGATATGAAGTCGACGGCCAGTGTCCTTGCACACGCAACGTCCGGTCTCGAAAAGACAAATGTCTTCGCCTTTGAAGGACAGGGTCCTTTGGCTGCTGGAGCCGCAGCCGCGGGAAGATTTGATGACAAGAGGACGAAGACCGCACCAGTGGAGCGCCCCATCCAGTCAACACCATTGGTTCCGGAGC
>DATBSH010000139.1:0-4640 GCA_036559885.1 Pyrinomonadaceae bacterium | reverse complement strand
CCGCCCATGAGTCGACAATGAAAGTCTCGATGAAGCGACTTGGATTGTCGGTATCGCGAAACAGGTTCCAGTAGAACGCTCCATCGCGCCGTTTGATCTCGCCTGATGCTCGTGCGGCTTCGGTGAATTCCTCGGCATCTTTTGGATCGATCGTGTATTCAATCGTAACCAACACTGGTCCTGTCAGGGCTTCCGGTTGTAATTGAACCTTCGGCTCAGGCCAATGCGCGGACGGTGTCAGGTCCAAATCTTCATCGCATCTAAGCTTAAAGCGAATTCCCGTTGCGAGTCCCACCACCAACCCAACCGCGGCAATCAATAGGGTAAGTGATACGCCAGCGCGACTTGCGACCCAACCCCACAAAGCGCTCCCGCACGCCCAGCTTCCGAAGAAGGCAAGCATGTAGATGCCGAGTACACGCGCCCTCACCCAGGCTGCGGTTCCTGTTTGTGCCGCTACGTTAAAAGTTGAGAGCAGCGCCATCCATGCGATGCCACCCAAGAAAAGTGATCCGCCGATCAGGATTGCGATGTGAACGTAACCAAGGACAATCGTAACCGCAGCAAAGATTAATGTAGCTCCAATAACCAAAATGTCTGTCGAAATGTGCTGTCTCAATCTTGGCAAGAATGAGGAACCAGTCACACCTCCCAATCCGAGGCACCCGAGAAGAACGCCGTAGCCCAAAGCACTTAGTCCCAATCCGCGTCGTGCCACGAGAGGAAGGAGAGCCCACAGAGCGCTCGCGCACAGAATAAAAGTTGCTGAGCGTACAAGGACCGTTTGAATTGGCGGAGTGTGCCGCACATACCGAAGTCCCGCGTGTAGAGCTCCCAGCACGTGTTCAGGTGGTAGGTTGCTTTTCTCAATTGGCCGCCGCCAACGATAGAGCACTAGGATCACGCCTAGAAAAGAGACAGCGTTCAACAAGAAGACCGCTCCGGATCCGAATGCTGCGACCAACAGACCGCCTAAAGCTGGACCGATCGCACGCGCCACGTTAAATGCAACTGCGCCGAGCGTTACCGCCGCCGGCAGATCACTTCTGGAGACCAATTCAGGGGTAATCGCTTCCCATGCTGGTGCGTTCGCTGCCGCGCCTACGCCCAGTGCGAAAGCGAGGGACAAGAGAATCCAGGGTGTAGTTCGTCCAGCAATCGTCAAGATTCCCAACGTAGCAGCGACAATTAACATCCAGGTCTGAGTGATGAGTAACAATCGGCGGCGATCGATAAGATCTGCGAAGGCGCCGGAAGGAATAGCCAAGAGCACGACAGGTAAACTTCCAGCAGTCTCAACCAGTGCTACCAAGAGAGTTGATGTAGACAGGGAAGTCATCAACCATGCTTCACCGACATCTTCCATCCACGTACCAACATTCGACGCCACTGAAGCGATCCAAAGCGCTCGAAAAACTGGTTCGCGCAATGGCCCCCATGCCCCAGATTTTAAAGTCTGAAGTTGGCTTGGTTGTTCAACGTGCTTAATTTGGTTGGGCTGACTCGCAGAACTCACTATATAAAGCCTTATTTAACGAATAAGCTGATTAACCGTCAGTGGAGCGATGCCATATTCTGCTAACTTTCCGCTCGGACTGTCTGTTCGCCATGATCGCCCACAACCGAACACAAGCCACTCGAGTGAAGGGACTCTGCCTCACAAGAAATGTCGACTTCCGTCTCGCGGTGAAGGCGCGCCCAATTAAAGATCATCGTTTCCTGTGGAAACCATGCCAGCCTCGAGCCGTCACTCACTTTCAATTTCGTCATGACGCGCACGGGTTTGAGTAGAGCGCCGTAAACCCGTTCAGCTGTCTGCGATGTGACGGCGATGAAAGCATTAGCCACCGCCGTCACACTGCATTCGACCCGGTCGCCTCCGGCGATGGCCCCCGCAGTATTAAAAGGACAGCCTGTTTTACCCGGGCTTCGGCAATCTGCGAAAATATCATCCGCAACGGAGACCTTTGAAAGACTTCTACGATCTGGCTGCCTTCTTCTGCACGGCCCACCACGATCCGACAAACGCCGCTTGCCCGCGGTAGCGCCCTATGCCACATACTTGGATTATAGCGTTCACTCGTCGGGCATCATCAGAATCCTCCACAGGGTTCGGCTAAGAATAAAACTACAAACATCGCTACTCCTACCACGATGAGCATAAACTCAGACATTGGTATTTTCATCACTGGCTCCCTCGATTCTCTTTTGAATAACTTCATGCTACTGCCGACTCTTGATGAGTTTTGTTCTTTCCATTTCGCTGTGGTTCAGTGCAAGCACTGAGCCAAATGGGAACTCGTTGTTCGAGTAGCTTTGTGAGGCCGTGACGTCGAATTTCGCCATGGGAGGTGTCTTGGCAACGTCCGTGTGTCGGTATAACGACGACTATCGAATTCTAAGAGCAGTGTTCGCGTTAACTGCTGGACCATCGATTGCGAAGCGCTCAACAAACTCAGACTGGCTCACAAGAATGTCTGGACGAGCCGGCGAAATTCATAGTGCAAACCGACGAGAGCGCAAATCACGTGTTGGCCCGTTTCTTGCAAGGTTATGGAACAAGAAAACGACACAGCCATGCGCAGAAAGGAGATGGCTAGTCGTGACCATAGACCAGATGTGTTTTTGGGAGGTAAACCGCATCGTCAGTACCAATGTCGCGCAAGACTGTTGTCACAATAACGGGCGATTGACTTACTTATTTGTTGCGATTGATCATATTGTGTTTTTACTTTGACCCTAGCAGTGATCGCTTTCGGCGAACGTCAGTTCGCCTTCGGCGAGTGATCGATGAATAGCAGGGAATACTATGGATAAGCAGAAGCTCGAATACTTTCGTACGCTCCTCCTCAAACAGCGGCGTCAGGCCTCTGAAGACCTGCGGGCGGATAAGGCGACCGCGCTTGAAGGCAATGACGGAGTCGAAGATTTAGGCGAAATGTCAGAGCTCGATCTAAATCGATCAACGGCACTTGATCTTGCTACTCGTCAAACAAAATTGATTGAGGAGATCGACGAGGCGTTGCAGCGAATTGAAGACGGGACCTACGGCCAGTGCTTCATTTGCGGCAAGCCTCTTGATGAGGAGCGTCTTAGAGCAGTGCCAACGGCCAAGTATGATGCAGCCTGCCAGGCGGCAATTGAGGAGGTTCAAGGGTCGCATGATCCGCCTACGCTCTAGAGTTCTACACACATGTTCGACGGGTGTTTTGCAATAGCTGGTTCAGACAAATGAAAATCGATGAGTTTCTAACCGATTATGATTTCTGCGCTAGCTACGACATTCATATAAGCGGGTCGCCTTCGGTTCTGTATGAGCGACTTTTCTGGCTGGACTTCAACGAAGTGTGGATAGTTCGGCTCCTCGAAACCGCAAGGACTGGAAAACTAGTCTCACCCAGTCGCTTCGTTACGAGTCTGAGTCAGCGTCTTCAGGGCACGGGTTTCGTGATGTTGGCGGAAGTTCCCAACGAAGAACTACTCATGGGAATTGCTGGGCGTTTTTGGCGTCCGGATGGGGGACGATGTTTGGATTTGACGTTCGGAGATTTTGTCGAGTTCGCTCGACCGGGCTATGCAAAGGTCGCTTGGAACTTCAGTCTCAGAGCAGATTCTTCTGAGGAAACAGTTCTTTCAACTGAAACAAGGACTAAGTGTTTCGGATCAGCCGCGAGGTGGAAGTTTCGAATCTATTGGTTCCTTATTTACCCGTTCTCTGGTTTGATCCGCAACGCCATCCTTAATCGTGTAAAGAGCGATGCGGAATCAGTTTCGTCGAAGCTCGAGATCGGCAATGTCTAACTATCAATGGAGCATCCCAAAGCAAGCGTACTCGTCATTACAGCCCGGGAAATTCCGTCTTGAATAGATTGAAAATTAAGGAACCCTCGCGACAGTGCGATGTTATTTGGTCTAGAAAACTGAAGATCGACCGCACCTTGCTAGTCGATATCAATTCCAAGCCAGCTTGCTTCGCTCTGCCCAATACTGTTCAGCCGGTTCACTGATTATTGATAGTTCAGCCGCCGCTTCTTCATCCCAAACTAACTTCAACGCTTTCAGATTCGATCGGAGTTGATCCGTGGTCACAGCGCCGCTGAGCACAACATCAACCCACGGCTGTGCGAGAGCGCCTGAGATGGCGAGCGCATCAATCGTGGTGTTGAGCCTTTTTGCCTGCTGCTCAAGTTTCTCTCGCTTGACGGTGAAAGACGGCTCAGCATTGCGTATGGTCAATCGACCGTTGGCCAGCACTTCTTTAATGATGACACCCCAACCTGCGGCTTTGGCTTCCGCCAGCGCCCCGCACGCAGAAGGGTCCAACAAGTTCCAAGTTGCCTGTACACACTGAAACAGCGGTACACCTTCGAATCTCACTGACAAGGCCTTGTGAAGGGTTTTCGCCTGGCTAGGACCACTCAAAGTCAAACCGATTTTAATTCTGCTTTGCGATAACCTGAACAGTTCGAGCAGGACCTCCTGGTTGTCCAGCACCCGGCTCTCAATGGTCGCCGAATGAATCTGGTAGAGGTCCAGTTGCGCTCCGAGAAAACCCGAACTCTCTTGCCATTGACGTCGCAACAAAGGCAATGAGTGATCTTTGATCTCATGCTTTTCGGCATCAATCTGCCAATTGGCCG
>DATBSH010000138.1:0-16847 GCA_036559885.1 Pyrinomonadaceae bacterium | reverse complement strand
TAATCTTCTGCTTAGAAACACTCCGGCATTCCGCGAGACAAACCTCTTCGACGCTCTGAAGTTTGTGCTCGTCGGCGGTCGTGGGGATTCGGTGGTTCTCGAGGACTCGAAATCCGCTAAGTCAGATTATTCGGGGTTGGTTGCCGTTCAGGGTCGTCGTCGAGCTGTCATACTTATCGCTTCCGGAATCGACACCTTCAGCAAAATTAATTACGGTGACGCTCGAAAAGTACTACAAAACGCGGGCATCCCGATCTACATTATCGGTACCGCCAACCTTTTCAAGAAAAAATATGGTGACCGTCTTGGCGCAACTGACGGCATTGATGGCTCGCCAGGACGCATGACGTTCCTGCAGGCAGAGAACGCGCTACAGACGTTCGCCAAGGAAACAGGTGGCGCTTACTATCCAGTGACGTTTGAAGGCGAGTTGCCAAAAGTGCTTGGCAGCATCAACGCGGAACTTCGCAGCCAGTACAGTCTGGGATTCAATCCGGGTGAGGAACGGGACGGCAAACAGCATAAGTTGGTCGTCAAAGTAGACGTTGACGGCGACGGCACGTTTGATGATAAGGAGTTTGTGGTCCAGGCGCGTCAGTATTACAACGCACCCAAGCCTGATGCTTCGACGTCGCACTAAAAGCAGGAGCAGGAGCAGCAGGCAGGAGCAGGAAGATACAGTAGCCGCAGATTCACACAGATGAACACAGATCAGAAGAGATGAAGTTAGTGGATGATAATTTTACCTACTTTTGTTAGATCCGTGCTTATCTGTGTGAATCTGCGGCTAGTGTTTCTTCCTGCTCCTGCCTGCTGCTCCTGCTCCTGTCTTAAGCGCCGTAGATCCTCAATCTAAACTCATCATTAAAGGAAACGATCTCCGCCTTTCTTCCTGAGAAGAACTTCGATTCTCTCAAGAGGTCAGGCAAGCCTCGCAGCGGCAGATTCAAGCCGTACTCTCTGCTCGTCAGTAGCGCAGCCAATTGTGGATTAAGACGCTGCGGCACTCCGTACTTGATCGCTTTTTGAGCAACAGTCGAAAATCCCGCACTACGACGAGAGTTAACGAGCTCGAGTGAGTGGTCAAAGATGTGGACGCGGCTCGGCAAATCTCGCAGAGCCAGATCTCGGTGAGCCAGCATATTCGCGAGCGCTTCGAGGACAACACCACGATGGTAATTGGCGCGCGCGGGTATTGGCGACTCCTCTCCTTCAACCAGAACCACGCTCCTCGTGCGTTGCTCCCGTAGATCACAGTAACGCGTGATGAAGCGTGTGAGTGATTCATGAAGTGTCAGCAAATTTCCTGTGAACTTCACACGTTCTACTACAGGCGACTGCGCGGACTCTCCCGAGAACCGTGTAGCGAACACCGCAGCGCGCGGTAATAACTCGGCCACACGCTCGTCATGACCAAAAAGCAATAACCCCCCAACAGTGGGTACAACGTCCGGGCCGCTGATTGTCGCGAGTAGTAAGTTGCGCTCCATGACTTCAGCCGTGGGATAACCCGAAGCGTTCGCCTCTTCAAACGCACCTCCTTCGAACTCGCGCATGAACGACCAGAGATGTGCCTCATCGATGTCGCTCATCGTCGCGCCGAGTGCAGGCACGCTTTCGTAGCGAAGGGGCCGGGCATCGTCCAAGAGACTGGAAAGTTCTTCCCGCGAAGCCTCCCGTTTCTCTGCACCGATGCGCAAATAGAATCTTCCATCGCGCGTGCGGTAGGGTCGACGTTTACTCTCCACGTCGAGTGCGACGATGCGCCGACCATTGTCCAGCGCTACACGATCGATATATGGAACGATAGGAGGTTGGATCTCTTCGCGGCAGATCCTCACTAGTTCTTCCTGAACGCGCTCCGGGTCATCGACGCCTTCAACGCGCAACTGATCATTGACGCCAAAGACGATCACACCGCCACCCGTGTTCGCGAGAGCGACGATCTCCTGCGCGATCTTTTCGGTGTTGGAGAGTTTGACCTTGAGTTCGAGAAAAGTATCTTCGCCACCGCGGATCAAACGCAGCAGTTCGGTTCTGGAAGTTTGCGGCGCAGGAGTGGAAAGGATGTACTCCTGAAAGGAACGCTCGGTGGTCGGCTCATGCCGTTGGTTGCTGCGGAATCTTCTGCGAGCCATTTGTGTAGTGACGGGGCTCTCGACCCGCCCGGACATCGCTTACGCGAGTCTCTGGACTATTTCAAACATTGAGGAATGAAATCATTTGTCATTGGTCATTTGACATTTTTCATTTGTCATTTGAAGCACGTCGTTGTGATCCAGATGCCTCTGCTTCCAAATGACAAATGAGAAATGTCAAATAATATATGGCAAATGATTTCCCTAACTTACCGTCCCTTACTCGGGCTCTTTCACCGCCTCAAGTATCTCAACTTCTTTTCGCTCAAGAGCTCGTCCCTGAGCGCTGATCACCAAAAAATAAAAGCCAATCAGGATCAGTGCGATGGCCGCCAGTGTAGCATATTCCAATATCAGGCTTGTGGTGACATACCCGATGATCGTCGCAGTTAACGGTGGGACCGCAAACAAGAGCAACATGGGAATCAACAGGAGTCCGGCAACACCTGAAACGTTCAACCTCTTGCCAAATTGCATTCTCTTCGGAAAGCTGATTGAGAACCAGTTGCCGAGCACCGACGCAATGGTGGCGAAACAGACAAAACTAAGCGCCACGAAGAGGAGTACTGGCCCATCAATGTCTCTGAATATCAAAGTATTGATTGTGAGCAACACCGCCGAGAAGATCAGAGCGATTGTGACCATCGACACATTTTTACCGATGAGAATCTTCGTCCGTGAGATTGGCGATAGGATGAACGCGCGCATTCCCCCTTCCTCGAATGCAAACTGATTGCAAAAGAGCGCCGCCAGAAGAAGAAACACATAGAGCACGCCTCCCGATGCCATCAGTCCTGCGCCATAGGTTAGAAACTCCGTTGGCGCGCCATGTGCCGACGGCATCCCTCGTCCAAATCTCTTTGTGTTCACGAGCCGAATCACGATTAGGATCAGCGGCATGATGGCCAATGTTTTCAATTGAGCATTTCGCATCGCGTAACGAAACTCTTTCTCAACCACAGCCGAGAGATCCTCCGGAAGTAGTGGCAACTTCCAACCGGTATAAGCAGCGGACTCCTGAGGTGTTGCGCGGGCCTGGCGACGCGTTTTTCCCTGAAATCCCAGTGCAGCGCGCCGCGCGATCCAATAAGTGCCCATGATGAGGACGATCGTGTAGACGCTTAGCAGAAGAAAGACGCCCAAATATGCTATGGGATCGTTTGCAAAGCGCGCATCAATCAAGAACGCCGCTGCCCCGGGAGGTGTCCAGCGGAGGAACTTGAACGATTCAGCATGTCGCAGGAGCAATGGTGCCACCTGGCCGCCCAATGCACCCCCGATTCCGGCAATCGCACCAACAAGAGCGATAATTGTTTCACCGCGCGCACGCTTGCGACGCACCAGAGAACCAATTGTGGCTGTTAGCCACTTCGATAAAGCGAGTCCAAAAACAGAGATCGGCAACGCTGCCATAAGCATTGGCACCCACTCGCCTGATCCAAGTCCAGCTCCGATGCTCATAGCTGCAATCGCGGGAATCGCAAACACCGATTGAATGGTAGTGACTTCACTGACCATATCGACTGCAAACAGTTTTCGCAGTGTAATCGGATAAAGTAGCAGCCTCCCGGCGTCGAATTGCCTTCCGCTTCCAAGACTGAGCGGGACCGTGGCCCACATGAGATAGATGAACGCGTAGATCGAGAAGAAGATGAATTCAGTTGAAATCGGCGCCGAAGGCTTTCTGCCTCTAGTCGGCTGCTGAAACATTCCTGCGATGGACGGTTTTGTCAGCGCGTAGGCGGCTATACCCAAGCCAAGGGCAAGGAGAAGCGCAAGCATCAACGCGACCAACATACCGAGAACTGCTGCCAGCTGATTGAAAACCGCCTTTGATGATCGAAGAGAGTTGCGGAAGAGCCGCCACTTTAGCCAGATTAGTGTGAGAAGCTGTGACATCTGGTCACCCGTTATCCGTGATTCGTTGTCAGTGGTCAGTAGCCAATGGTTCGCGATTAGACGAGACCACGTCAAATATACTTAACCAAAGAACGGGAGCGAAGCGAGCGATCTCAATCGACGTCTTCGGCAACAAGTGTTCAATCGGTCGCTTCGCTCCCGTTCTTTAGTTGAAATGTATTGCGAGAGTGTCGTACTCAGGTATCTCACACACAAACTTCGGACTGTAATTCTCTACTGTTCCATCAAACAGTTCGGAGTTTTAGAATGAAACTTGAAGTCACGCATAGGAACTCTACCGCAAGTAATGACGGACCGCTGACACGGACAACGAACTTGATAAATCATGCTTACATTGGTCTAGGCTCAAATCTTGGTGATCGCGCCGGCTATCTGCTTCTTGCTGTCAGAGGCATGCTCGAATCCGGATTACAACCGGTGAGATTGTCGCGGATTTATGAGACTGCGCCGATAGGCAATCTCGAGCAGCCAAAATTTCTAAACATGGTCGCTGAGATAGACGGTAGTTGCCTGCCGGCTGCCGAACAGTTACTCGCTCGCCTGCTCCGTATCGAATATGCGTTGGGACGAACCCGCGAAGTACCCTTGGGTCCTCGTACCATCGACTTGGATCTGCTGCTGTACAAGAGCGCGATCATTAAAACAGAATTCCTAACTGTGCCACACCCTCGTATGCATTTACGCAGATTCGTTCTCGAGCCGCTGAAAGAATTATGCCCGAAGTTAGTTCACCCAACCTTAAAGGTAGCAATCGACAAATTATTGGAGCAAACCAACGACACATCGGACGTCCATGTCTGGAGTCCGTCGAAGTAGAACAGGAGCAGTAGGCGGGAAGCAAAAGAAATCATTGGTCAATTGTCATTGGACCTTTATCAATTGTCATTTGGCCGAAAGGCTAAGCGCGGTGGACGAAGAGGCTAAGCACGAAGAGGCCGCGCGCGAAGTAACGAAGCCTAACGCACTTCTCGTGGCATTTGGCTGTCAGCGCCAGCGGAATTGACCAATGATTTCTTTTGCTTCCTGACTGCTGCTCCTGCCCTGCTCTTAATCTGTGTAATTTTTGGAAATCGGTGGATCTGCTTGGGACACTTTTGCGTTTGCCGTTATAATGGGGCCACTTGTTACGACCCCTTGGACATTCAAACCTATCCGTTCACCTGACAATCTCATTGTCCGAAGCTTATCGTGTAAAGAGAGCTGAAATATGCCGTATCTGAAGCCTGAACGTCCGGAAAAGGTTAGTGCTCCGTCTTTGCGTGCCAGTAAACAGCGAGGTGAGCGCTTGGTTTGTCTAACGGCTTACGACTATCCGACTGCACGTCTAGTCGATGAGGCCGGGATCGACATCATTCTTGTCGGCGACAGCCTTGGCAATGTTGTGCTCGGCTACGGCAATACTGTCCCGGTCACACTAGATGAGATTCTGATTCATCTAAAGGCGGTCCGTCGCGGAGTCGAGCGCGCCTTGCTTGTCGCAGATATGCCGTATGGATCTTTCCACACGGGTGACGACGACGCCGTCAGAAACGCATTGAAGCTCGTTAAGGAAGGTGAGGCGGAAGCTATCAAACTCGAAGGTGGCCATAAGCGTGTGCACCTCGTGAAACGACTCGTCGATGAAGAGATTAGCGTGATGGGTCATATAGGACTAACTCCGCAGTCGATAAACCAACTCGGCGCTTATCGTGTTCAAGGAAAAACAGCGAAGGCCGCACGACAGTTGCTCGATGATGCACGTGCGCTTGAGGACGCCGGCGCGTTCGCGATCGTGATGGAGGTTGTCCCACGCGAAATAGCGCAGATGATAACCGAAAGCATCAGCATACCGACGATCGGAATCGGAGCGGGCGCGCACTGCGATATTCAAGTGCTGGTCCTTCACGATATGTTGGGTTTGTCGTTCGGCAAACAGGCGCGCTTCGTTCGACCGTATGCGAATCTGCGTGAGGTCATTACAGACGCGGTGTCGCGTTACGCAGACGACGTAAGAAATGGTACTTATCCTTCGCGAGCAGAGTCGTACGCTCTTCCTGCCGAAGCCGCGGAGGAATTAAACCTCGACATATCTGACAAGAATTCTCACGTCGACAAATCCTAACCCGAACCTATGGAGTTGATTAATAGACGTCAGCGCATGAGTTCAGTCGCGCGCAAAATCCGGCGCGAGCAAGACAGAACTATTGGACTGGTTCCAACGATGGGTGCACTGCACGATGGTCATCTCAGTCTGGTACGAGAAGCGCGGCGCATGTGCGACGTGGTTGTTGTTTCAGTTTTCGTTAATCCAACCCAGTTTGGTCCCGGCGAGGACTACGAAAAATATCCGCGAGACTTGACCAAAGATACTGCTTTGCTGACCGACTACAACGTCGATTACATCTTCGCGCCAACAGTTGAAGAGATATATCCAAAAGGGTTCTCGACGTATGTGACTGTCGAAGGACTCTCGGAACAGTTGGAAGGATCGTCGCGACCGGGTCACTTTCGCGGTGTTGCGACCGTCGTAACAATTTTGCTGAATACAGTTCGTCCCGACTTTGCTTTCTTCGGTCAGAAGGACGCGCAACAGGCAGTGGTTATTCGCCGGCTCGTAAAGGATCTGGCGTTCGACACGGAGATTGTAGTGCTGCCCACCGTTCGCGAAGATTCCGGCCTGGCCATTTCGTCACGTAATCTGTATCTCACGCCTGAAGAACAACAGGCGGCGACCATAATTCATCGCGCATTGGTGCAAGCGAAGAACGCCTACAAGGACGGGGAACGCAGCGCCGGTCGGTTGGCTGACCTCGTGCGTTCTACGATTGAGGATGAACCACGCGCGCGATTGGATTACGTGACGGTTGCTGATGCAGAAACTTTAGAGAAACTCGACAAACTCGATGAGCGAACTATCGTGATTGCGGTAGCCGTCTATATTGGTAAGACCAGGCTGATCGATAATACGATTCTCAACCGAGCGAAAAAGAAAGAGGCAGCGGCAGTAAAAGTTTGAGAATTGACAGCGACAAAACAACCTAGAAGGAACTGCAACTTTAGAGAACGGGAGCGAAGCGACCGTCTGAATGTCCGATTCAGACGGTCGCTTCGCTCCTGATGTTCTATAAGGTTGAGTTACTCTTAAGTGTGAGATTACCGAAAGTTTCTCTATACTGACTACAGCCTCGGACGTGATTTGACACATGAAGACGAAGAGTCACATCAGATTCAAGCTAAACGGCGAAGAGACCGAAGTCGCATTCTCCCCTCATAAGACACTCCTGGAAGTCTTGCGCGAGGATTTAAATCTTACTGGCACGAAGCACGGCTGTGAATTGGGAGAGTGTGGCACGTGTACAGTGTTGGTCGACGGCCGGTCAATTCTGTCCTGTTTGATGTTAGGACTCGAGGCGGATGGTCGAGAGGTTAAGACTATTGAAGGCATGGCGGTTGGGGCGGAGTTGCATCCGCTGCAACAAACTTTCGCAGATACAGGCGCAGCACAATGTGGTTATTGTTCGCCCGGCTTCTTGTTAGTTGCTGAAGAGCTGTTGAAGAAGAACGCGAATCCTTCGCGAGCTGAGATTCAGGTGGCGTTATCAGGAAATCTGTGTCGCTGCACCGGCTACATTAAGATTTATGAGGCTGTTGAGTTGGCAGCTGCGAAGATGCGTGGCGAAGAGATGGAACTGCCCAAGGAAGCAGTTTTTGGATTGGATTAAGTGAAAGTGAATGGACCCCAAGGGTAAAAATAATCATAAGCTCAATGTCGTCGGAAAGCCTTTCCGCAAAGTCGATGCTCGGGCGAAGTGCGTAGGCCAGACTAAGTTTGCTGACGACATCGTTCTGCCACGCATGCTTTACTGCAAGATTCTACGCAGTCATCTGCCCCACGCCCTGATTAAACGTATTGATTTAACGAAAGCGCTGGCTCTCCACGGTGTCTTCGCAATCATCACTGGGAAAGATCTACCGATTCCGTATGGCATCCTGCCAGTAAGTCAGGACGAGCATGCACTCTGTATCGATAAGGTCCGCTTTGTTGGCGATCCAGTCGCAGCCGTAGCCGCGATCGACGAAGACGTGGCCTTCGACGCGATGAATCTAATCGAAGTCGAATATGAGCCCCTGAATACCATCTCTTCGATTGAAGAAGCGGTGATGATTGATGAGCCGCGCATTCATGAGTATGGAGACGGCGGGAACGTTCATAAGAAAGTCTCGCTGGAATTCGGAAACGTCCAGGAAGGATTCGCTGAGGCAGATTTAGTGCGTGAAGACCTGTTCTTCTATGAGGGGAACACGCACTTGCCGATGGAACAGCATGCGGCAGTCGCTCATTACGATTCCGACAAAAAGATCACCCTTTGGAGTTCCACCCAAACCCCTCACTATGTGCATCGCGCTCTGGCAAAGGTGCTGGAGATGCCTGCCAGTCACATCCGTGTGATTGCCACTCCAAACGGTGGAGGCTTCGGCGGCAAGAGCGATCCGTTCAATCACGAAGTCGCCGTATGCAAGCTGGCGATGATCACTGGTCGTCCAGTAAAGGTCACTCTTACACGCGAAGAAGTCTTTTACTGCCATCGTGGACGTCATCCTGTTTTGATGAAGATCAAGACTGGTGTGAAAAAGGACGGCGCGATTACCGCAATGGCTTTCCAGTCATTCCTGGATGGAGGCGCATACGGAAGCTACGGCGTTGCCAGCACGTTCTACACTGGAGCTCTGCAAACGGTTACCTACGACGTTCCGCGCTACAAATTCCAGGGCCTGCGTGCGTTCACCAACAAGCCGCCGTGTGGACCGAAGCGGGGTCACGGAACACCTCAACCGCGTTATGCGCTGGAAGTGCACTTGGACAAGATCGCGGAGCAGCTGAATCTCGATCCCGTTGAAATCCGACAACGTCACTTGGTTGCACCGAACACAGTCACAGCAAACTATCTGCGCATCGGCAGCATGGGTCTCGGCAAGTGCATCGACAAAGTTGTTGAAGGCTCCGATTGGAAGAACAAGTTCTCCGGTTGGAATGGCAGCACGCGGAAGCTGCCGTTTGGAAAAGGCATAGGCATCGCCTGCAGCTCCTATATCTGCGGTGCTGGTCTCCCTATCTACTGGAACAACATGCCACAGTCGGGAGTGCAACTCAGGCTGGATCGTCAGGGCGGTGTTTGCGTGATGTGTGGATCGATCGACATTGGTCAAGGGTCAGACTCAATACTCGCCTACATCGTTGCAGAAGTCCTGGGTATCGATCCGTTCGACATTCGCGTGGTCACAGCCGACACGGATTTGACGCCGGTTGACTTAGGCAGTTACTCAAGCCGCGTCACGTTGATGACCGGCAATGCCGCGATTCAAGCAGCCGAACGTGCTCGCGAATTATTAGCCATGGCCACCGCCGAAAAGCTTGGCGTGCCGATAGAGAATATCTCGTTCGCCGAACGCCGCGTTTTTGATGTTGAGAACCCGGAAGTCGGGCTGACATTCGCTGAGGCAGTTGTGCTGGCCGAATCGAAGTACGGAACGATCGGAACCGTTGGCTCCTACACTCCACCTCGTTCACCCGGTAATTACAAAGGTTCAGGTGTTGGTCCATCGCCGGCCTACAGCTACTCTGCAGCCGTGGCCGAGGTAGATGTCGATCCTGATACAGGCATTGTCGTGGTCGAAAGGATTTGGATCGCGCACGACATTGGTAAGTCGATTAACCCGATGTTGGTGATGGGACAGGTTGAAGGCAGCGTATATATGGGTCTCGGCGAAATTTTGATGGAGGAGATGACGTATCGCACGAATCGAAATGTCGTTCACAAGTTTCCCTCGATGTTGGAATACAAGAGTCCGACAACCATGGAGATGTGCGACGTCAAGACCTATTTGATCGAGGATCCGGATCCGAATGGGCCGTACGGTGCAAAGGAGGTCGGGCAAGGACCGCTTCTGCCCGTGCCGCCGGCAGTGGCAAATGCTGTCTATAACGCGGTGGGAGTGCGTATTGATGAGGTCCCAATCACGCCGGAAAAAGTTTTGAAATCTTTGCGAGAGAAGGCGCGCGGCCGCGATAGTCGATACGGTCCGGATTCGATTCCATCAGTTGAGTGGCCTGAGCCGCTGCGGATTTTGACGCCCGCAGAGGGTGGCGATGGAAAAGAGTTGCCCAGGGTGGCTGTTCATTCGTGAGAGTTGTTCGACGAGTGAGGTAAGAAGATGACTGAATATGGAAGTAAAGAAACCAGAGAGTTCGAAGAGAAGGTGTTTGAGCGTTTCGACAAACTTGAAGAGCGACTCGATAGACTTATCGCTTTGCGTGACGATGAGCGACAGCATTGGGAAGAGTTTGAGCGACAAGTCAAACAGACGCGCCGATTGATTAGCAGACTTGGACAACACTGAATCATGATGCGTCTGCCCAAATTTGAATATCGCATTCCGCAAACAATCGCGGAGGCGATGAAGATCATGGCCGATGCCGGCTCAGCGGGTCAGTTTGTCGCCGGTGGCACAGATCTCTATCCCAACATGAAGCGGCGCCAACAAATGCCGAAGACAGTCATCTCCGTGATGCGTCTCAATGAACTTAATCAAATCACGGGAGATGGCAACACCGGGTTACGGATCGGAGCTTCCATCATTCTCACCGATGTCTGCGAACACCCCATCATTAACCGTGACTATCCAGTTGTCGCCCGCGCCGCGAGTATGATCTCCACTCCGTTGCTTAGAAACATGGGCACCATCGGCGGCAATCTCTTGCTCGATACACGCTGCAACTACTACGACCAGAACTTTGAATGGCGCAAAGGCATTAACTTCTGTTTGAAGAAGGACGGCGACATCTGTTGGGTCGCGCCGGGCAGCTCGAAGTGCTGGGCGGTGCAGTCGTCTGACCTTGTGCCGGTAATGGTAGCCATTGGTGCAAAGCTGAGATTCGCTTCAACACTTGGTGAACGTGTGGTCGATGCCGCAGGTCTATACAACGACGATGGAATTGAGTATCTGCGCAAGCGGCCAGACGAGCTGCTCGTTTCAATTGAGCTTCCACCAACTAATGGTTGGCGTGCCTCGTATCAAAAGCTTCGCCGTCGAGGTGCGTTTGATTTTCCAGTACTTGGTGTAGCGGCCTGCATTCATTACGACCAGGACCAGGTGTCCAACGCTAAAGTGGTTCTCGGTGGGATTGCACCGTCGCCAGTCGAAATTACCGAAGCAAACACGGCTCTTGTCGGTAAGCCGCTTAGTGAAGATCAGATACAGGCAGCCGCTGAAGCTGCCTACATCAAGGCCCGTCCATTGGACAACACCGATTTCGTTTATCAATGGCGCAAGCAGATGGCGCGACAGTATACGTTGCGAGCATTGAGAGATGTGGCAGCGATGCGCTGACTGGTGCTTCCCGCCGTTCTCGAGAGTTTCTATCTAATGTTCATATGTCAAAGTCCAAAGACCCAAGACCAAAGACCATTGCTGCCGTCCTCCTGGCCGCTGGACGTTCCGAGCGCATGAGCGCTTTCAAGCCCCTTCTCCCATTTGGCAAAACAACTGTTGTCGAATCCTGCGTTGATTATTTGAAAGCAGCTGGAGTTGAAACTATCGTAGTTGTCTTGGGCCATCGGGCTAACGAAGTTCGGCAACAGCTGCGGCAGACCTCAGTAACGTTTGCACTCAATCCTGCCGCTAAAAGCGAAATGAGTGATTCCATTCGCTGCGGTGTTCAAACGCTTCCACGCGACATGGCAGCAACCTTAGTTGCTCTTGTAGACCACCCCGCAATCCCACCGGCGGTAGTGGCTACTCTCATCTCGGCATGGGAGAACGGAGCGCAATTGATAATTCCTACATACCGGGGACGTGGGGGCCACCCGGTGCTGATAGACCTGCGTTATCGTGCGGAACTGGAACAGCTCGAACCCTCCCGAGGCCTCAGGTCCTTGTTTGAAAACCACCCTGCCAGTGTCTGCCGTCTCGAGATGACATCCCCTTACATTGCCCGCGACATGGATACGTGGGATGATTACATCAGCCTGCATCAAGACGTTTTTGGGCAGGCGCCGCCAGGGCTGAAAGAGTCCAACGAAAGTACCCTAAGGACCATCTAAGGGGTTGCCGGACCTCGAAGTTCGGCAAAGGAGTGCCGATGCTTTTCAGTGCTCGAAAGCGGTTTTTGGCGGGTTTCTTCGGTGTTTCCCTGACTGCTCTCGCAGTAGCGCAGGGGCGGGGCAACGTTCAGTTTTCCCTCCGCTCAATTGATGGTCAGACCGTGAGTTCAGACAGCCTCCGGGGCGAAGTAGTGGTGATGGCTTTTGGCGCCTCGTGGTTACCCTTATCGAAAGCCCAATTGCAGGGAGTCAGAAAACTAGCTGACCAGTACAGCCAGAAGGGGGTCGTTGTTTATTGGGTAAGCACCGAGTCCGACGATCCTAAATCGAAGAATTTTGCCAGCGACGAACAACTAAGAGCCTTCGCACAAAAGTACGGGCTTAAGGTGACGGTCCTACGCGATCCAGACGGGCTGGTAGGAAAGAGGATGGGCGTGGACCAACTACCATCGATCGTCATTCTCGATAAGCAAGGCAACATTGCCGGCGAACCAATCGGTGGGCTCGACCCCACCGGTAACCTGGTTGCGCAGTTGGCGGATCGACTCGACAAGATCCTTCAATAGCCGGTTAATCAAAACTTTTGAAGAGGGCCGCTGTTATGGCGGTCTTCTTCTTTTTTGCCGACAGTACGCCAGCTATTTGCCAATCACTACTTCCCGATTTAACCTGTTGCGCGCATGAGCTTCAAGAGCATAAATCCCCCCGCGCTTGGAACGCCGCGTGGATATTCGAACGGCTTACTTACAGACGTTCCAGGCAAACTCCTTTTTGTCTCTGGTCAAGTTGGATGGAACCAAAGGCAAGAGATCACGACCGAAGATTTTGTTGAGCAGTTTGATCGGGCGCTTGCGAATCTTCTGACGGTCGTGGTTGAGGCTGGAGGCTCTCCCGGGAATGTCGCGCGCCTGGTAATCTACGTCACCAATATAAACGAATATCGGAACCACACAAGGGAAATAGGAGAGCGTTATCGCGCCAGAATGGGCAGGCATTTTCCGGCGATGGTTCTCGTAGAAGTCAAAGGCTTATTAGACGATCGAGCGAAGGTTGAAATCGAGGGTGTGGCATTGCTGAATCCATAGACCACGCATATGCAAAACAGGCTCATTGCACCGTTCGCCATATTTCTCGTGATCTTGCCGTTGCTTGCGTGTTCATTACTTAGAACCGGAAGGTCCTACAAATGGCATTTAATCTTGGAGGTGGATCCTTCGGTGTCCGATCGCGAGTCGGTGGCACGCCAGACCATTGACGTGCTCAGAAGTCGTCTCAATGCGTTGGGTGTTGCACCTTTCAAAGTTGATATCGTCGATTCTCCTACGCAAGGTAGAGTTCGCTTAGACTTACCTGAGATCGCCGATCGACAACGGTTCAAGAATTTCATCGTCACACGCGGTTTGCTGCAGCTTGTCCATATCGTTAGCGCTCCGGCGCCAGCCCCTTGTCAGACCTATCAAAATGAAGAAGAAGCTAAGGCGGCAACCAAAGCGGATGCGAATCGGAAAGCCTTACCGTATCCAGATTCGAACGGGAAAGTGCGATGGGTGGTGGCTGAATTACCCGCGATTGTTGACGGTCGTGGTCTCAGAAACGCCACCGCGGTACCAAACCCGATCGGCGGCGGATACCAAATCCACTTTACACTTAAACCTGAAGCTGCGGACAAATTTGGCGCTTGGACAGGCGCAAATATCAATCAGTACATCGGCGTAATCTTAAACGATGAAGTGAAGTCGGTCGCTTACATCAAGTCACAAATCAGCGACACAGGACAAATCAGCGGCAGATTCACGAAGGAATCGGCCGAGGATCTCGCACAATTATTAAAAACAGGCCCACTGCCAGCTCGGGTTAAGATTGTCGAGGAAGGTCAGAACTGAAGCGCGACTCAAACGATGCGTACTCCTACAACATTCAATTATGAACAAACGAATAGCGGGGTGGCGACAATCACTCTGAATCGGCCAGAACGTCTAAACGCGCTGACCTTCGACGTGTACCGTGAGTTAACGGATACGTTTGCATCCCTTCGTCAAAACGAAGACGTAAGAGTAGTAGTTATCACTGGAGCAGGAAGAGCGTTCTGCTCTGGCGGTGACGTAAAGGAGATAATTGGTGAACTGTTCTCGCGAAACATGGAGGGACTACTTGAGTTCACGAGAATGTCATGCGAGTTGATTCATAACATACGTGCCTTGCCAAAACCCGTTATCGCGAGCCTGAACGGAACCACAGCAGGCGCCGGTGCATGCATCGCACTAGCTTCGGATCTGCGAATCGCCACGGCAGAGGCGAGGATCGCGTTCTTGTTTGTGAAGGTTGGACTTTCGGGGGCGGATATGGGGGCGGCATACTTGCTACCGCGCGTTGTTGGGCTCGCGAAGGCAACTGAGTTGCTCTACACAGGTGATTTCATTTCCGCTACGGAAGCAGAGCGCATAGGGCTGTACAACCGCGTAGTGCCGTCAACCACAGATCTTATTACGGAAACGAACAGTCTTGCTGAGCGTCTTGCACGGGGGCCGGCCTTTGCGCTTGCAAAGACGAAAGAGATGCTGAATCGCGAGCTCAACATGAATCTCCAGACAGCGCTGGAATGTGAAGCTCAGGCTCAGGCCATCTGTATGCAGCATCCAGATTATAGGGAAGCCTATGAGGCGTTTATGGAAAAACGAGAACCAAAATTTACGTAACACTTTTTTGTACTTGGAGCTTAGTGCTCAGTACTAAGCACCAAGAATCAAGTGCTAAGCACAAATTTGCATGGATCAATTCATCAACAGCCTTCCCTTCTTCTCTCCTGAGCACCATACAGTAGCAGACGCCGTTGCCAACTTCGCCAATGCCGAGATCGATCCGCACCCAATCGAGGAGGGCGACGTTGACGAACGTACGCGCTACTACGTTCAAGCGCTTGCCAATGCCGGCATCTTAAATTACGCCGTAGCCAGACAGTCCTTGAACGTTCGAGCACTTTGTCTGATTCGTGAAGCACTTGCGTATTACTCCGCGCTCGCCGACTTGGCGTTTGTAATGCAGGGCTTGGGCACGTACGCAATTAGCCAGGCGGCCCCGGAACACGTTCGTGATTTCTGGGTGACTCGCGCGGCTCAGGGAAAGGCAATAGCAGCCTTTGCGCTTACGGAAGCCGAAGCCGGCTCGGATGTTTCAGCGATCCAAACGACTGCGCAGCGCGACGGTGACGCATATGTCATCAACGGCCGCAAGAAATTTATTTCCAATGCCGGTATCGCCGATTTCTATACTGTGTTCGCCCGAACCGGAACGCGCGAAGGTGGCCGGGCGTCGTTATCGGCCTTTGTGGTCAGTTCGCGCATGCAAGGCTTCTCGGTTGTGGAACGGACGCCGTTAATGGCGCCGCATCCCATCGGCGAGATTGCGTTCAACGACTGTCGTATTCCTGCAGAAGACATGATTGGTAATGAGGGGGACGGCTTTGGTTTGGCGATGGAGACGTTGGATGTTTTCCGGCCAAGCGTCGGAGCAGCGGCCTGTGGTATGGCGAGACGAGCGCTCGATGAAGCCGTCGAATACTCAACAAGCCGCAAACAATTTGGGAAGTTGCTAGCCGAACACCAACTCGTCCAGGAAAAACTCGCGGACATGGTTACCGAATTGGATGCGGCTCGCCTTCTCGTTTATCGTGCAGCATATCTGAAAGACACGGGAGCCTACGTGAAGCGCGAGGCCAGCGAAGCGAAATTGTTTGCTACGGAAGCTGCAGCAAGGATTATCGATAATGCGGTACAGATTCATGGCGCCATGGGACTCGTGCGAGGCAACATCGTAGAACATCTCTATCGTGACATCCGGGCACTGCGAATCTACGAAGGCACGTCTGAGATCCAAAAGCTCGTGATTGCCGCTCAACTGCTGAAGGAATAAGAACATCCACAGATTACACAGATTACACTGACAGGAGCAGGAGCAGTTGACAGGAGCAGAAACCAAGTGAGTGATTTCCTGCTCCTGCCTCGTGCTCCTGCTCCTGTCCGCTAATCTGTGTAATCTGTGGATACTCTTTCACGCGAAATGAAGATCAACATTATTGGTGGTGGGCCTGCTGGTCTGTACTTCGCAATCCTCATGAAGAAGTCAGTCCCCTCACATGAGATCGACGTCTACGAGCGCAACGGACCGGACGACACGTTTGGTTGGGGTGTCGTGTTCTCAGGCAAAACACTGGCGAACCTGCGCGACGCCGACACTGAGTCGCACAGTGAGATAACGCGAAGCTTTGAAGCCTGGGACAACGTGGACGTCCTTCATGGCGCCGAGAAGATTTCAATCCATGGAAATAGTTTTTCCGGTATTGCTCGTCTGCGGCTACTGAAAATCCTACAAAGCCGCGCCGAACAACTTGGCGTCCAATTGCACTTTCGTACGGAGATCAATGACGTTGAGGCGCTGCGAACGAGTGCTGATCTTCTGGTTGCCGCTGACGGCGTGAACAGCACCGTCAGACGACACTACGAAGATCAGTTAAAGCCCACCCTTGACGTCCGTCCGAATCGATATGTTTGGTATGGTTCGAACCAGCTGTTTCACGGTCTGACACTAACGTTTCGTGAGAACGATGCCGGTGTGTTTGCTGCCCACTCCTACAAATTCAACAAAACTACCAGCACGTTCATTGTTGAATGCGATCCATTGACGTGGTCGGCTGCAGGCTTTGACAAACTTG